>NZ_JBTOLC010000035.1:0-59915 GCF_054551825.1 Streptomyces sp. L500 | reverse complement strand
AGGCGTGGCCGGGTTGATGCCGCCGGTCGTCGCGTTCGTCCTCGGGGTGTGGGGGAATACGACCCCCTCCGTGTGGACCGACGAGATCGTCACCATTGACGTGGCGCGGAGGTCCTGGCCGCAGATGATGGAGTTGCTGGGGCAGGTCGACGCGGTGCACGGTCTGCACTACGTGCTGATGTGGCTGGTCGGGCAGGTATGCGGCGGGCTCACCGAGTTCTGGCCGCGGGTGGCCTCCGCAGCGGCGGTGGCCGTCGCGGCAGGCGGCCTCGCGTGGCTGGGGCGTCTGCTCGGCGGTCCGCGCCTCGGGCTGTGCGCGGGGCTGCTTCTGGCCGTCCTGCCGACCGCGTCGCGCTACGCGCAGGAGGCCCGCTCGTTCGCCTTCGTCATGGCGGTGGCGGTGCTGGCCACAGGCGCCCTGGTGAAGATCCTTTCCAGCCGCGCCCGGGGCCGGTGGCTGGTCTGCTATGCCGTGCTGATCGCCCTGCTGGGCTGGTTCAACCTGCTGGGAATGCTGCTGCCGGCCGCCCACGCGGTCACCGTGACCCTCCGCCGCCCCGGCCGCCGCGTCGTCGTACGCATCCTCCTGGCCCAGGCCGCGGGCATCGCCGCCGTCGCCCCGCTGCTGATCCTCGCCGCCACCCAGATCTCCGCCGTCGGCGACGCCGCACCGATCACCGCCGGAACCCCGATCAACTACTTCACCTGGCTCCTCACCCCCGGCCAGAGCACCCTCCCCACCGCACTCAAACTCCTGCTCACCGGCACCGCCCTCGCCGCCCTGGCCCTCCTCGTGGTGCGCCGCCACAAGGCCCCGCCCCTGGCCCTCGCCGTCGGCGTGCCCTGGCTGACCGTCCCCCCGCTGCTCCTGGCAGCCGTCGCCCTCGACCACCCCCTGTTCGCCTACCGGTACCTGCTGTTCTGCCTGCCGGCCCTGGCCCTGCTGCTCGCAACGGCCATCACCGTCGCCCCCCGGCGGGTGCAACTGCTGTTCGCTCTTCTGGCGGCCGTTCCCCTCGCCTCGTCCCACCTGGCCATACGCCAGGAAGACAGCCGCCCGTGGGATACCAGCGCCGTGCGCACGACCCTGCGCATCCACGACGCCCCTGGGGACGCCGTTCTCTTCAGCGGCGCCCGATGCGGGCTGATCGCCACCGCCTTCAAGGAGTCCTTCACGGGCCGCCCCGACCTGGGCAGGGCCCGGACAGCCGCCGAGCTCGGCGCCCTGGACAACCTGCCCGCCGACCCGGCCGTTCTCCAGCAACGGCTGTCCCGCACGTCCCGTGTCTGGCGCATCGACTGCAACCACCTCTCCGGCGGCGCCCGCCAGGCCGCCGCCCGGACCGCCGCAGCCCAGGAACAGGCCCTCACCCGCGCCGGCTTCTCCCCGGCCTACCACCACAGCGCACGCGGCGTGGACATCACCCTCGAACAACGCCCTACCAGCAGCCGGCCCGCCCACTGACCACTACCTCCGCCAGTCACCACTGAGCGTCGCTGATCAGCGGATATGGCACAGCTGGTCACCTTGCTCCATATGGTCTGCTGTCATGCAGAGTGACAGTGGTGATCGGGGTGCGCCCGGGCCGCCGCTGACGGGGATGTGCTGCGCTGGTGCATGCCTGGGCGGCGCCCTTCACTCGTCGGAGTGGGTGGTTTGCCGGTCGCTGGACATACGGACAAGACCGCGTAAGGCAGATTCTCCATCCGGGGGAACTGGCCTTTCAGGGCGCCCCGTTGGGTGCTGCCGGATACCGGGTGGATTCCATGGCGATGCCGGCATCCCGGCCCCGGTCCCCCGGGCGTCACGATCGACGCAGGAGGACTCCAGCGTGCGTTCAAGCGGGCAGGAAGATTCGAACTGACCGACGCGCTGCTGTGCGCGGACGGGCCGACGCGGACGCCGGTGGAGCTGTCGTTGCTCGCCGAGCACCAGCGCGGCTACGGCTCGCTTTACGGAGCCCTGAACCACGGCCGCCTCGACACCGATACCTTGCGTGACCTGCTGATATCGCTGCCTCTGCCACCACGGTTCGGCGGGCGGATCGTGCTCACGGTGGACGTCTCGCCGTGGCCGCGCTCGGATGCCGCCTGCTCGCCGGAGCGGCTGTTCTGCCTGGTCCACGGCCGCAACGGCCGCTTATCGGGCCACGTGGTGCCGGGCTGGCCGTACTCGTTCGTCGCCGCGCTCACCCCGGACCGCACCTCGTGGACGCAGGTCCCGGACGCGGTCCGACTGGGACCCGCCGACGACGCCGTGGCCGTCACCGCCGACCAGCTGCGGGCTGTGGTCGGGTCCCGCCGGTACTGACTCCAGGAGTGAACGCCAAGTTGTCGCGGGCACCGCCCAGCCACTGCCCACCGAGGCGGTCAAGCTGACGTACTTGGTCTCCTCGCTGAACATCACCGTCAACGATCGCAACGCCACCGTCGTGCTCGCCCCCGCCCAGGGCGGCGGCTGGCATCTGGCGGCCGTGCGCGACGGCGACAGCGACGCCACGTACGCCAGCAAGGCCACCGTGGGAACGCTGGTCTTCAGCGAGCCGCAAATCCGCGGCTGGTACCAACTCAAGCTCAACACCGTCGAGCCGCTCAACGACCAGGCCCGGCAAGGACTGAACGGCCAGGCGTCGGTGTCGCTCAGCGACTACCAGAAGCTGGTCAAGGCCCGCTACGCCGACAAGCTGCCCGGCTCGGAGTACGACACCAAGGGCTACACCAGCGGCTACAGCCCCCAGCGCAAGGCGGACGGCTCGTCGTCCCCCACCCCGCTGATCGCCGGCGGTTCCGGCGCGGCACTCGCCCTCGCGGGCGGGGCCCTCGCGCTCCGACGGCGCCGGCGCGCAAGCACCGCCTGAGCCCGACCCCGTACGCCCCCCTCGCGGTGACCACCGGTCAGTGTTACCCGGTCACGGGGGTCAGCTCGCGATGTCGCTGAAGTCCAGGATTTTTCGTGTGAGCAGGACCCGCCTGACACGTTCAGCCGCGGTGAGACTGTGGAGCGAGTCGAACTTCTGGTACGCCTTGAGGAGGTAGAGGCCCTCCTCCTTGGTTGTCACCAGATGCTCGGCGCCCGGCCCCCGCCCCGCACCGTGGAGGCCATCGCGTCCAGCGTGGAGAACCGGGATATCTCCAGCCTCGCCTCCACGAGCTTCTCCAGCGCGACGTTGATCAGGTCCGCCGGATGGTTCTTCGCCGCCGCCGCAAGCCGCATCGCCTCCTCGGCCAGCTCGCGCGCCGCCGGGCTGTCGTGACGCACCCCGCACCGCTCACGCACCCACGACCGGTACCGCTCGGCCGTACGGCCCGACACGTACACCGGCAGCGTGCTCTCCGGCAGCCCCACCGCCCGCCGCACGAACTCCACCACCTGCTCCGGCATGTCATGCACCTCCGGGAAACAGCCCATCCTCCGGTACGACTTCAACGCCACCGGCAACGCGAGCTGGTACTCGTCGGAGTCCGTCACCCCCTCCGCCCAGGCCCGTTCCTCCTCGCCCGGCGTGAAGAGCACATGCAGCTCACGCGCGGTGATCAACCGCTTGAACCGCGGGTAAGCGGTCCGCTCGATCGAGGTCGTCCCCACCCCACTCGACACCCAGCCCCTGCTGGGAGGCGCTGTGGGTTCGGGGTCGACTCGCGGGGTGATGGAAGGCGGTCCGGGGTGGGTGGGGTCTCTCTCGTGGGCGGGAACAGCTCGTGGGCGGGAACAGCTCGTGGGCGGGAACAGCTCGTGGGCGGGAACAGGTGGTGTGGGGGCGGGTTCAGGGTTCGATGGCGAGGTGTTCGATGAGGTCGTCGCGCAGCGTGAACCGATAGCGGAGATCGATGGTGCCGCCGGGGAAGTTGCCTTCGAGGTGGTGTGTGGCGATGTAGTGGGCCGTGTCGGTCTCTTGAGCGTTCGTGAGGTGGATGGTGTAGGTGAATTCGGTGGCGGATCGGTCCAGCCATTGCTCGATCGCGGCTCTGCCCTGGTAGGTGTTGCCGTCGTCGATCACTGTGGCGTCGTGGGTGAACGTCGTGACCGCGGTGGCGGTGTCGTGGGCGTGGTGCGCTGTGAGGTAGCGGGTGATCGCCTTGGGCAGGTCGTCCGGGGGGATGGTTCGGGGCTGGTTGTCGTGCATGACGCTCCTGATGGTGGTGGCGGGTTCAGACGGTGGGGGTGGTGCCGCCGTCGATGACGTGTTCGGCGCCGACGATGGCCGAGGCGCGGTCGGAAACGAGGAAGGCGACGAGCTCGGCGACTTCCTCGGGCCGGTTGGGACGGCCGAGCGGGATGCCTCCCAGGGAGTCCATGAGCCGGCCCAGCGCCGCTTCCCGGGTGATGCCGGCGTCGTGGGCGATCCGGGCGACGAGGTTGTCGGCGGCCGAGGTCTGGACGAAGCCGGGCGAGACGGTGTTGACGCGGACACCGTGGGGGGCGACCTCGTTGGCCAGTCCTTTGCTGTAGGTCGTCAGGGCGGCTTTGGCGGCGGCGTAGGCCAGGGTGCCGTTCCACAGCGGCATGCGGCGCTGGATCGAGGTGACGTGCACGATCGCGCCCCTGCCTTTGGCGAGCATGTGCGGCAGGAGTGCGCGGTCCAGGCGGACGGCGGCCAGCAGGTTCGTGTTCAGCTCCTTTGCCCAGTCGTCCTCGCCGAGCGCGGCGAATCCTCCTGCCGGTGCCTCGGAGCCGCCGAGGGTGTTGACCAGGATGTCGACGCCTCCCACGCGGGCGTCCACCTCGGAGGCGACGTGGGCGGCGCCTTTGGCGGTGGACAGGTCGGCGGCGATGAAGGTCTTCTCCTCGACGTCGTCGGGGCGGCTGCGGGCGGTGACCAGCACGGTCGCACCGGCCTGGGCCAGGCGTCGGGCGATGGCGGCTCCGGTGCCCTTGGTGCCGCCGGTGACCAGAGCGCGTCGGCCTTCGAGGGATTCGCTGATGGATGTGGTCACGGTGTGCTCCGCTCCCGGGCGCGGGTATACGAGGCGCCGCCGCTCCCGTCTCAACTGCTAAAGTAGAAGCCACTAACTTCGACTCTAGCAGTAACTCAGGGGATGGTCGCCGTGGCAAGCCGGATCAGGCTGGAGGACCGGGAGTGCCCGCTGTCCACGACGGTGGAACACGTCGGCGAGTGGTGGACACTGCTGATCCTCCACGACGCCTTCGACGGCCACACCCGCTTCGACCAGTTCCAGGAGAGCCTGGGCATCTCCTCCAGCATGCTCACCACCCGGCTCAAGACCCTGGTCGCGGACGGTCTGCTGGAGCGTCGGCCGTACCGGACCGGCCCCGTCAGGCACGAGTACGTCCTGACCGAACTCGGGCGCTCCCTGCGCCCGGTGATCGTCGCCCTGGCCGCATGGGGCAACTCCCGCCTCACGCCGACGGAACGCAGCATGATCCTCGTCGACGCGCACAGCGGCGAGGAAGTCGAGCCCGTGGTCGTCGACGCCAAAACCGGCCGCCGGCTCGACGACAGCGCCGCCTACGTCTTCACCGCGGGCCCCGCGGCCAGCGACGCGATGCGCAGCCGCTACGCGGCACGGCCGGCCATTCCCGCGGAAGAGGCGAAAGCAGACCCGGAAGATTCTCGTACAGCCTTGAGCAGGGCCGCGAGCACGCGCGCACCTGACCGGCCTCGCGGCACCGGCTTGTCGCCGGCGTGATACGTGCCAACCCTCAACAGCCAGTGTCCGCCGCCCCACCTCCGGCATTCCCGTGCTGCCACTGGCCCGCCTCTCGGTGAGCGAGCTCTCGGCCCACCGAGATGCACTCCCGAGATCAGCCAGAGAAGAGCCGAACGCCTTGAGGAGCCTGGCCGCCATGACCGGCTCCATCCCGTCAAGCGCGGTCTCGACCACCACCGCCTGGACCCCTTCCTCAGTGACCGGCACTTCAGCCGGTGAGCCGGGTCGGCTGAAGGTCGTGCAGATGATGGTGCGACAGCCGGGCAGCGCCCGTTGGAGGTCGGCGGCGACGGTCAGGCCGTCCCGGCCGGGCATCTGTACGTCGAGTAGCGCGATGTCGGGCGAGGTCCGCTGCGCGGCGGCCAACGCCTCGGCGCCGGTGCCGACCTCGGCGACCACGTCGGTCGAGGTGGATCGCCGGGTCCGGCCCGCGGGCGAGGACCCGGAACCCGCCGCCGGGAGCAGGTCCGTGAACGCCTCGCGCAACTCGGCGCCCACGGTGTCGGTCGCGGCGGGCAGTTCGGCCCGGATGTCGGCGGCACACAGCGCCATGCGGACGCCGGCGAGCTCGCCGTCCAGCGACAGAGTGCGGTAGCCCGAGACGGCGGCCCGCACATCGGACAGCGCCGTGCGCGCCACGCTCTCAAGCTCGGTGACCTGGTCGACGTGAAGTTGGAGCGCGAAGACGGTGCCGAGCGCTGCGGTCACGCCGACAAGAATGGCCACTTGCGCCCAAACCACCTCTCCCTGGGCGAGGCGCATCCAGACGATCTGCCCCAGCACCGCGACAAGGCCGAGCACCAGCGCATGTCATCCATGTCCCGCGGCCACACACGACACCGCCCATGGCCACGAGCGAATGAGTGTCCGACTGCGGTCACGCAGACCCTGGTGACCCCCTGCCCTCGACCAGTCTTCCCCTGGCCCGCCCGGCGATCAGCCGAAAGTTCGTAGAGAAATTTGCGAGACGTACGCCCTCGACGAACAGTCAAAACGGCCTCCTACCTGGACATTTGACGTGATCGCTGGATGCCGGTCCCATTCTAGTCCCCTGTACGTCCTGTACATTTTTTACAGACGACCGATCGGCCCGATCGAAAGGCGCACAGTCATGCCCCGACCCCTCGCCCGGCACGTCCTGCCGGAGTTCACCGAGCGCACCAGCAGCGGGACCCGCACCCTGGACCCCTACTCCAAGCTGTTCTCCGAGCGCGTGATCTTCCTCGGCACGGCCCTCGACGACGCGGCGGCGAGCGATGTGATCGCCCAGCTGATGCACCTCGAGCACACGGCGCCCGGGCAGGACATCGCGCTCTACATCAACTCCCCCGGCGGCTCCTTCTCCGCGATGTGCGCCATCTACGACTCCATGCGCTATGTCGACTGCGAGATCCAGACCTACTGCCTGGGCCAGGCCGCCTCGGCCGCCGCCGTGCTGCTGGCGGCCGGCACCCCCGGCAAGCGGATGGTGCTGCCGCACTCCCGGGTCCTCGTCCATGAGCCGGCCCTGCCCAAGCCCGTCCGGGGGCAGCCCTCGGACCTGGAGATCCAGGCCGCGGAGCTGCTGCGCGCCCGCGAGACCCTGGTGGGGATGCTGGCGCTGCACACCGGGCGGAGCCCGGAGCGCGTCCGGCGGGACATCGAGCGCGACACCGTCCTCGACGCGGCGGGGGCCGTGGCCCATGGCCTGGCCGACGCGGTGGTCACCGACCGCCGGGCGCGGCTCGCGCCGGCCGCGGGGAGGTGAGCGGGGTGCCGCAGCCGTCCCACCGGTTCCCTCCGGAGCTGCCGCCGCTGCCCGCGCTGACCCGGGCCGAGGGCGAGCTGGTCGACCGTTATCTGGAAGTACTGGATCAACTCGGCCGGATCAACCCGGCGCGTGCGCAGGACACGTACGGCGGGCTACGAGCCGCGCAGAGGCTCGTGGTCGCGGCCGCGGGACTGCGCGACGCGCTGGCGACGATGCACGAACGGGGCGAACGACAGGTGTTCGCGGGAACGCTGGCGCGGGCGATGCGGGTCCTGGACGGCGAACGCCGGGCGCTGCGGGTGACCTTGCCGCCTCCGGCTGCGAACTGAGGAGCGGAAACATTCTTCCCTCGATCTCCTTCAGACAGCGGATGCGATCGTAGACAAGCCGTGGTGATCATGTCGGGCCGTACGCGCGGTTTGCGCTCGCGGTGATCGTCGGCACCGCAGGTGACCGGCTCACCAGGGGTGATCCGCGAGAGTCAAATCCCCCCGCGTCCACCGGAATTGCCCAACGGTGACGAGGCTCACATATGCCGGGATCCCCTCGGCGTGTCCGGCGCGGCTGCGCCAAGATCCCTCCGACGACAAGACCCCGCCACCACGGCGGGGCGGTCCGGGCGGACGCCGAACCCCGCCGCCGCCCGGGCTCTGGTCGACACGAGTGCATCGGCGGGGATGGAGGACCCAGGCACGACGGGACGGCCGGACCAGCCCTCGCGACGAGGGAGGGACCGGACCGGCCCTTGGGGTGAAGCCGCCTCGGCGGCCGGGCATTCTTCGCCTGCCCGAACCCGACAGGTCATCCTTCACAGGCGGCTGACGAAGGGTTTGGCATGGGCGCGCACAAACGTCCCTCACGGCTGTCCAGGGCCGGGGTGGTACCCCTGTCCGTGAAATCCGCCCTGACTCTGGCGGCCGTCAGCGCAACGGTACTGGGCCCCGGCGCCGTCAACGACGCCGAAGCCGCAACCATCTCCACCAAAGCCCTCTGGATCGCGGCCTCGAAGGCGGGCTCCCCCTATGTGTGGGGTGGCACGGGCCCGTACAGCTTCGACTGCTCGGGGCTGACGCAGTACTCCTTCAAACGGGCCGGCAAGCAGCTGCCCCGTACCGCCCAGGGGCAGTACAACCGCACCGAACACATCCCCTCCTTCTCCCGGGAACAGGGTGACCTGGTCTTCTTCCACGGCCGGGGTGGCGTCTACCACGTGGGGATATACGCCGGGAACAATCTGATCTGGCACGCCCCGAAGACCGGTTCGGTCGTCCGCCTCGAGCGCATCTGGACCAGAAGCGTCTCGTACGGCCGAGTGAACGACTGAACCACCGGAGCGGGTGACGACCGGCGCGGCTACCGCTTCCCGCCCCCGTCGTCCCGCAGAATCCCATCGGCGTACCCGTCGCGCCGGACTCCCCGCGCGCCGGACGCGCTTCCCGTGGCAGCGGACCCGACTGCCGTGCGGTGCCCCACCGGCACCAGCGACATCCGGAACCCACCGGTTCCTGTGTGCGGCTCCACAAGAGCACCGGGCCGGGCGGATCTTCCGCCCGGCCCCTCCGCGCTGCCGTCAGCGGACGGACACCGTCCAGGGCAGCGTGATCCACACCGTCTTGCCGCCGTCGGCGGTCGGGGTGACGACGAGCCTGCCGCCGTACTCGACGGTCAGCGCGCGGACGATCACCATGCCGCGGCCGTTGTCCTGCCGGCCGTCGGCGGGCAGCCGCCTGGGGTGGCGGGGATGGCTGTCGGTGACCCCGACGCGCAGGAGCTCCTCGCGGTCCAGCCGGAGTTCCACGGTGAAGGTGGGCGACTGGCCCCGGGTGTGCTGCACGGCGTTGGTGGCCAGCTCGGAGAGGATCAGCCGGATCGTGTCGGCCAGGTCCGTCCCGGCCGGCAGGCCCCAGGTGGCGAGCACGTCCATGACATGGCGACGGGCGGCGGAGACCGAGGCGGGAACGCTCGGCAGGGTGACGGTTGCTTCCTGGTGATCTGCCATGGCGCTGTCCCTTTCCCACCGAGGCTCGGCCCGGCTCTTCGCGCCAGCGTCCCACTGATAACGGCCGCGATGGGTGTGATCCACCGGATTGTGGATATATCTGTCGCTCAAAGCGGTGAACTCTACGACGAGCGACCGGATTTGGCCGTGACCCTGGTTTATTGACTCTGACGCGGGGCGTGTGAACAACGCGTCGCGGGTTGTCACGACGCTTCCATGTGAGCGGCGGGGAGGGAGAGCTGATGCGGTACGGACCCGCGGTGCGCCGCCGCAAACTCGGCGCGGAACTGCGCCGCCAGCGCGAGCTGACCGGGATGACCAGCCGGGAGGCGGCCTGCGCGGTCGGCTGGCACCAGTCGAAGGTGAGCCGGATCGAGACGGGCAGCAGCGGGGTGAAACCCGCCGATGTGACCCGGTTGCTGGATGTCTACCGGGTGTCGGACCCGGAGCTGCGGGCCCTGCTGGGGGCCCTGTGCGGGGCGGGGTCGAAGGACGCGGAGGGATCACGGCGCGGCTGGTGGTACGCCTACCGCGACCTGCTGCCTTCGGCGTATCTCGACTTCATCAGCCTGGAGTCGGAGGCCTCCCACGCCCGCACGCTGGAGACCACGGTGGTGCCCGGGCTGCTGCAGACGCCCGACTACGCCCGGGCGGTGACCCGCGCGGCGCTCGGCGACCCGCCGGCCCGGCAGGTCGAGGAGCTCGTGCGGGTGCGGATGGCCCGGCAGGCGGTGCTCGGGGGAAGCCGTCCGCTGCAGCTGTGCGCGGTGCTGGACGAGGCGGTGCTGCGGCACGAGGTGGGCAGCCCCGAGGTAATGGCGGGACAGCTGCGGCATTTGTTGGAAAGGGGCTCGCTGCCGCATGTGCGGCTGCACGTACTGCCGTTCACCAGCGGCAACCATATCGGCATCACCGGCCCTTTCGTTATCTTCTCATTTCCGCGCATCGCCGATCTGGACGTGGTTGTTCTCGACCACTTGACGAGTAGCCTCTATCTGGAGCGGAAAGAAGACCTCCGGGCGTACGCCTCCGCATTCACGACGCTCCGGGCGCACGCCCTGTCGCACGAGAAAACGTTGGAATACATCGCCGGGATCAGTGACGGCGCGTAGGGAGGCGACATGTCCGCAATGCCTCGGTACGTACCCTCTCCATCGCCCCAGCCCGCTCGGTGCGACGCGGTATGGCACCGCAGCAGCTACAGCACGGGGATGAACAACTGCGTCGAGACGGCGCTCCTGGGTACGGGGCTGCTCGCCGTGCGTGATTCACGGCGCGACGCCGGCCCCGTCCTGCTCTTCCCCCGCACCACCTGGTCCGCGTTCGTCACGGACCTGGACGGCGCCGGCCCGGGCCATGCCCTCGGCCGTGCCCTGGGCCGTGTTCCGGGCCAGGGCGCCGACGGGGCCTGACACGGCGCGAGCCGGAACCGTCAGGCGGCGGCCGGCGCGGTCCGTACGATCGTGTCGACCGCCGCCGCGACCTCCAGATCCGTCAGATCCGCCCGGGCGGTCAGCCGCAACCGCGAGACGCCGTCCGGCACGGACGGGGGCCGGAAGCAGCCGACGGCGAGCCCGGCCGCCCGGCAGTCCGCCGCCCAGCGCACGGCGGCCTCGGGCGAGGGGGCCCGCACGGAGACCACCGCCGCGTCGGGACGCACGGCCACGAGCCCCGCCTCGGTCACCCCGCGGTGGAGCTCGGTGGCCACCGCCCGGACCCGCCCGGCTCGGCCCGGTTCGCGGCGCAGCAGCGCGAGGCTCGCCAGGGCGGCGCCGGCCGCCGCCGGGGCGAGACCGGTGTCGAAGATGAAGGTGCGGGCCGTGCTGACGAGGTGCTCGATCACCCGGGCCGGGCCGAGGACCGCGCCGCCCTGGGCGCCCAGCGACTTGGAGAGGGTGACGGTGGCGACGACGTCCGCGTCGCCCGCGAGCCCGGCCGCGTGGAGGGCGCCCCGGCCGCCGTCGCCGAGGACGCCGAGGCCGTGGGCGTCGTCCACGAGCAGCGCCGCGCCGCTCTCCCGGCAGACCCCGGCGAGGGCGGCCAGCGGGGCGGCGTCGCCGTCGACGGAGAAGACGGAGTCGGTGACGGCGATCGCCCGGCCGTCGTGCGCGGCGAGGGCCTTGCCGAAGGCCTCGGGCTCGGCGTGCCGGACGACGGCCTTCTCCGCGCGGGCGAGCCGGCAGCCGTCGATCAGCGAGGCGTGGTTGCCCTCGTCGCAGACCAGGAGGGTGTCGTCGCCGACGGGGCCGGACAGGGCGGTGACGGCGGCGAGGTTCGCGGTGTAGCCGGAGGAGAACACCAACGCGGCCTCGAAGCCGCAGAAGGCGGCCAGTTCCTCTTCCAGCCGGGCGTGCAGCTCGGTGGTGCCGGTGACCAGCCGGGAGCCGGTGGCCCCCGCGCCCCAGCGCCGGGCCGCTTCCGCGGCGGCCTCGGTGACCTCGGGATGGCGGGTCAGCCCCAGATAGTCGTTTCCCGCCAGGTCGACGAGATCGCTGTCGGCCGCGCGCGGCCGCAGGGTGCGGACGAGGCCGGCGGTGCGCAGCCGCGCCTGCCGCTCGTCGATCCAGTCGAACGGGTCGCGGTGCATGGCCGTCCCTCGCGTTTGGTGGGTTTGCATAAAACCTAGCCGTCCGGGGGCCGGGGCAGGATGTGGCGATACACACACCTCGAATGCCGCCTGTTGTGCGATCTCTCCTTGGCCGGGGGCGGTGGAGTACGCGAGGATCTGCGCCATGGACCTGCTGAACACGCTGGTGGAGAAGGGGTTGCGGCGGGAGCTGCCGACCCGCGAAGAGGCGCTCGCCGTGCTGGCGACCTCCGACGACGAACTGCTCGACGTGGTGGCGGCGGCCGGAAAGGTACGCCGTAAGTGGTTCGGGCGACGGGTGAAGCTCAACTACCTCGTCAACCTCAAGTCGGGCCTCTGCCCGGAGGACTGCTCGTACTGCTCGCAGCGGCTCGGCTCCAAGGCCGAGATCCTCAAGTACACCTGGCTGAAGCCGGACGAGGCCTCGAAGGCCGCCGCGGCGGGTGTCGCCGGGGGCGCGAAGCGGGTCTGCCTGGTCGCCAGCGGACGCGGTCCGACGGACCGGGACGTCGACCGGGTGTCGAAGACCATCGAGGCGATCAAGGAGCAGAACGAGGGCGTCGAGGTGTGCGCCTGCCTCGGTCTGCTCTCCGACGGCCAGGCCGAGCGACTGCGCGAGGCGGGCGCCGACGCCTACAACCACAACCTCAACACCTCCGAGGCCACCTACGGCGCCATCACCACCACCCACACCTACGCCGACCGCGTCGAGACGGTGCGGCAGGCCCACGCGGCGGGCATGTCCGCCTGCTCCGGCCTGATCGCGGGCATGGGCGAGAGCGACGCCGATCTGGTGGACGTGGTCTTCTCGCTGCGGGAGCTGGACCCGGACTCGGTGCCGGTCAACTTCCTGATCCCCTTCGAGGGGACGCCGCTGGCCAAGGAGTGGCACCTCACCCCGCAGCGCTGCCTGCGGATCCTGGCGATGACGCGGTTCGTCTGCCCGGACGTCGAGGTCCGGCTGGCGGGCGGCCGCGAGGTGCACCTGCGGACGCTGCAGCCGCTGGCCCTGGAGATCGCCAACTCGATCTTCCTGGGCGACTATCTGACCAGTGAGGGCCAGGAGGGCAAGGCCGACCTGGCGATGATCGCGGACGCGGGCTTCGAGGTCGAGGGCGCGGGCGAGTCGACGCTGCCCGCGCACCGGGCCGACGTCGCCGCCGCGTCGACCGCCTCGACCGGTGGTTGTGGCGGGCACGCGGGCGGCGGCGGTTGCGGCCCGTGCGGGGACGGCGGTGCGGAGGCCGCGGCTCCGGCCGCGGGCGGCTGTGGCTCGGCGGGCGTCTGCGGTACGGCCGCGACCGAGGCGCCGGTGCCGGCGGGTGTCGGTTCCGCGGAGACCGGTGCGGCGGGGCAGGCCGCGCCCGGCGAGGTCCGCAGCGACCTGGTGGCCGTGCGCCGCCGGGGCACGGGGACGGACCTGCCGCCCAATGCCTGAGCCGCTCGACCCCGGCCGGCTGCTCGACCTCGACCGGCAGCACGTCTGGCACCCCTACGGCCCGATGCCGGGCCGCCAGGAGCCGCTGGTCGTCGAGTCCGCCGCCGGGGTGCGGCTGCGGCTGGCCGAACCGGCCCACGGTTCGGTTGAGTTGATCGACGGGATGTCGTCGTGGTGGTCGGCCGTCCACGGCTACAACCACCCCGTCCTCAACGCGGCCGCCCAGGCGCAGCTGGGGCGGATGAGCCATGTGATGTTCGGCGGGCTCACCCACGAGCCCGCCGTCCGGCTGGCCGCCACCCTGGTGGACATCACGCCCGAGGGGCTGGAGCACGTCTTCCTCGCCGACTCCGGCTCGGTGTCGGTCGAGGTCGCGATCAAGATGTGTCTCCAGTACTGGCGTTCGCTGGGACGGCCGGAGAAGCGGCGCCTGATGACCTGGCGCGGCGGCTACCACGGCGACACCTGGCAGCCGATGGCCGTCTGCGATCCCGACGGCGGGATGCACGAGCTGTGGTCCGGGGCGCTGCCGAAGCACGTCTTCGCGGACGCCCCGCCCGGCGGCTTCACGGACGAGGCCGACCCCGCCTACGTCGCCCACCTGCGCGAGGCGGTCGCGCGGCACGCCCATGAGCTGGCCGCCGTGATCGTGGAGCCGGTGGTGCAGGGCGCCGGCGGGATGCGCTTCCACTCCCCCGCGTATCTGCGGGTGTTGCGGGAGCTGTGCGACGAGTACGACGTGCTGCTGGTGTTCGACGAGATCGCCACGGGCTTCGGCCGCACGGGCGCGCTCTTCGCGGCGGACCACGCGGGGGTCACCCCGGACGCGATGTGCGTCGGCAAGGCGCTGACCGGCGGCTATGTCACCCTCGCGGCGGCGCTGTGCACCTCCCGGGTGGCGCGGGGCATCAGCTCCGGCGAGGTCCCGGTGCTCGCGCACGGCCCGACGTTCATGGGTAACCCGCTGGCCTGCGCGATCGCCAACGCCTCGATCGAGCTGCTGCTCTCCGGGGACTGGCGGACGGAGGTCAAGCGGATCGAGGCGGGACTGCGGGACGGCCTGGCCGGCGTCGCGGACCTGCCGGGCGTGCGGGACGTGAGGGTGCTCGGCGCCATCGGCGTCGTCGAGCTCGACCACGGGGTGGACATGGCGGCGGCCACCCGTGCGGTGGTCGGTTCCGGGGTGTGGCTGCGGCCGTTCCGGAACCTGATCTACACCATGCCGCCGTTCGTCACGGCCGACGAGGACGTGGCGAGGATCTGCGCGGCGGTGGAAGCCGCGGCGCGGGTGGCGTAGCGCGAGAACGAGGAGAGGCGAATCATGTCGGTGCTGGTCGTCACGGGTACGGGCACGGAGGTCGGCAAGACCGTGGTGACGGCCGCCGTCGCGGCGGCGGCGCTGGCCGCCGGCCGCTCGGTGGCCGTCCTCAAGCCCGCGCAGACCGGGGTCGCGGTGGGCGAGCCGGGGGACGTGGCGGAGGTGCTGCGGCTCGCGGGCCCCGTGACGGGGGTCGAACTCGGCCGTTTCCCCGAGCCGTTGGCCCCCGCGACGGCCGCCCGCCGGGCGGGCCTCGCGCCCGTACGGCCCGCCGAGATCGTCCGGGCGGCGCGGGAGCTGGAACGCACCCATGACCTGGTGCTCGTCGAGGGCGCGGGCGGGCTGCTGGTCCGGCTGGACGAGGAGGGCTCGACCCTCGCGGACGTGGCCGGGCTGCTGGACGCGCCCGTCCTGGTCGTCGCCCAGGCGGGGCTGGGCACGCTCAACGTCACGACGCTGACCGCGGAGGCGCTGGCCGCCCGTGGGCTGCGGCGGGCGGGCGTGGTCATCGGAAGCTGGCCGGCCGCGCCGGATCTGGCCATGCGGTGCAACCTCGCGGAACTGCCGGGGGCGGCGGGGTCGGCCCTGCTGGGCGCCCTTCCGGAGGGGGCGGCGGCGTTGGCGCCCGCCGACTTCCGCCGTTCCGCGGTGGACTGGCTGGCGCCGGAGCTGTCGGGCGGCTGGGATGCCGCCGACTTCGCGGCGGCGCACGGGGTGTGAGCCAGGCCCAGCCCCTTCGCCGTTTCCCGGGGCTCCGCTCCTCGAACGCCGGAGGGGCTGGGGTGTCCTCAAACGCCGGACGGGCTGATTGTGCCCGCCCCGGGGAACAATCGCGGTAGCCGCCGTATCCCCGGGAAGGGGTGTGCCATGCCGCTCCGCAGTTCCAGAAACCCGCACGACGCCGTGCACCATCCGGTCTTCGCCCAGGTCTGGGCGAAGGTGAGCCCCGTGCTGGACGAGCGGGCCGGGATGGGTGAGCACCGGCGGGAGTTGCTGGCCGGGCTTTCCGGCCGGGTCATCGAGATCGGTGCGGGGAACGGGCTGAACTTCGCCCACTATCCCGGCACCGTGTCGGAGGTCGTGGCGATCGAGCCGGAGCGCCGGCTGCGCCGGATGGCGGTGGAGGCCGCCGTGCGGGCCGGGGTGCCCGTGGACGTGGTGCCGGGCACGGCGGAGGCGCTGCCGGTCAAGAGCGAGGCGTTCGACGCGGCCGTGGTCTCCCTCGTGCTGTGCTCCGTGCGGGATGTGCGGCGCTCGCTGGGCGAGTTGCGGCGCGTGCTGAAGCCGGGTGGTGAGCTGCGGTTCTTCGAGCACGGCATCGCTCCGGGCCGGGCGCTCGCGGAGGTGCAGCGGGGGCTGGACAAGACGGTGTGGCCGCTGCTCTTCGGCGGCTGTCACACGGCGCGTGACCCGCTCGCCGCGCTCTCCGGGGCGGGGTTCGAGCTCGGCGCGTACCGGCGGCTGTTGATGCCCCGCACCCGGGTGCCGATGCCCTCCGCGACCTGTGTGCTGGGGGTGGCGCGGCGGCCCGCCGAACCCACTCATAGCTGAACGGAGGCACCCTCCGGTAAGTTGGTGGTCCACGACAACCGAGGGGGTTCCATGTCACGACCGTTCCGTTTCGCCGTCAACATGCTGAGCGGCGGTACGTCCGCCGAGTGGCGGGAGAAGTGTCGCCGGGCGGAGGCGCTCGGCTATGACGTCATCCTCGTGCCGGACCACCTCGGCATGCCCGCGCCCTTCCCCTCGCTGGTGGCGGCCGCGGAGGTCACGGAGCGGCCCAGGGTCGGCACGTTCGTGCTCAACGCCGGGTTCTGGAACCCCGCGCTGCTGGCCCGCGAGGTGGCCTCCACCGATCAGCTCACGGGCGGCCGACTGGAGCTGGGGCTGGGCGCCGGTTACGTGCGCGCCGAGCACGAGCGGGCCGGGCTGCCGTTCGGCTCGCCGCGCGAGCGGGTGGACCACCTGGAGCGCACGGTCACCGAGCTCACCCGGCTGCTCGCCGACCCGGAGCACTGCCCGGCGGCCGCCCAGTCGCCCCGGGTGCCGCTGCTGCTGGGCGGCAACGGGAACCGCGTGCTGCGGCTGGCCGCCCGGCACGCGGACATCGCGGCCTTCACCGGCGCGGCCGCGGACGCCACCGGGGAGACCCGGCTGATCACCCCCGACGCGCTCGCCGAGCGCGTCGCCGCCTATCAGGGCTTCGCGGCCGGCCGGACCGGGCCCGCCGAGCTCAACTATCTGGTGCACCTCGTGATGCCGGGCGCCGACCGGCGCGCCAAGGTCCGCGAGCACCTCGCCAACGCCCCCGGCCTCACCGAGGACGACCTGCTGGCCCATCCCGCCCTCCTGACCGGCACGGTCAAGGACATGGCGGAGCAGCTGCGGGGCCACCGCGAACGGTACGGCTTCACCTACTTCACCGTCCTGGAACCCGCGCTGGAGGACTTCGCCCCGGTGATCGAGGAACTGCGAGGCTGATCACACCCGATCAGCTTTGCTGGTCCTTTACCATTGATGGTCACCGTCGTGATTGATGGTGACCATCCTGTTTCCCAGGGATCCGGACCCGTCATGGGCCCTGCCATGGACCCTGTCATGAGTGAAAGGTGTGAGCGTCCGCCCATGGGCGAGCCCCCCAGTAGTCCCCGGAGCCGACATCGCGCGGTCCTTCCGCCCCTGCCCGATCATGGGACGGAGGTGAACCGATGACCGAAGTCCTCCTCCTGGTGGTGGCGCTGCTGCTGACGCTCGCGTGCGCCGTCTTCGTCGCGGCGGAGTTCTCCCTCACGACCGTCGAGCGCGCCGAGCTGGAGCGGGCGGCGGAGAGCGGGGAGCGCGGCGCCGAGGGCGCCCTCAAGGCCGTCCGGAGCCTCACCTTCCAGCTGTCCGGAGCACAGCTGGGCATCACCGTCACCGGCCTGATCATCGGCATGATCTCCAAGCCGTCCATCGCCGCCCTGCTCACCGGCCCGGTGGAGGCGCTCGGCCTGTCCGCCTCGGTGGCGTCCCAGACCGCCCTGATCCTCGGCACGGTGATCTCCACGGTCGTGCTGATGGTCGTCGGCGAGCTGGTGCCCAAGAACTGGGCGATCTCCCGGCCGCTGCCGATGGCCAAGCGGGTCGCGGGCCCGCAGCGCGCGTTCAGCGCCGCCTTCCGCCCGCTGATCCGCCACCTCAACAACACCGCCAACCACGTGGTGCGCCGGATGGGCCTGGAGCCCGCCGAGGAGCTCGCCACCGCCCGGGGGCCGCAGGAGCTGATCGCGCTGGCCCGTCACTCCGCCAAGGAGGGCGCGCTGGAGGCGGACACCGCCGAGCTGTTCGTCCGCACCCTGAACCTCGCGGACCTGACGGCGGAGAACGTGATGACCCCGCGCGTGCAGGTCATCGCGCTCGACGTCCGGGCCACCGTCGAGGACGTCGCCAACGCGACGCTCGCCACCGGCCTGTCCCGCTTCCCCGTCTACCAGGGCGGCCTCGACACGGTCGTGGGCACCGCCCACATCAAGGACGTGCTGGCCATACCGGCCGACGAGCGCCCGCGCCGCCCCGTCTCCGCGATCCTGCGCGAGCCCGTGCTCGTCCCGGAGTCGCTGACCGTGGACCGGCTGCTGGACCGGCTCGCCGGCAAGCGCAGCATGGCCGTCGTCATCGACGAGTACGGCGGCACCGCCGGCGTCGTCACGCTGGAGGACATCATCGAGGAGGTCGTCGGCGAGGTGCGCGACGAGCACGACCCGCACGAGCTGCCCGACCTGGCCCCCGCCGGCCGGGACGCCGACGGCCGCAAGCTCTACGACGCCGACGGCGCGGCCCGCACCGACCAGCTGGAGCACATCGGGCTGCGCGTGCCGGAGGGACCGTACGAGACCGTGGCCGGACTGATCGCCACCGAGCTCGGCCGGATCCCGGACGAGGGCGACACGCTCGAGGTCGCGGGCTGGCGGATCCGGGTCACCGACGCCTCCGGGCGCCGGGCGGCCCGGGTGCTGCTGACGGCCCCCCTGCCGGAGACGGACGGCGGCGCGGCCGCCGAGGGGGGTGCGGACCGATGACGCTGGTCCAGCTGCTGATCGGGCTGGCGACGCTGGTCGCCAACGCCTTCTTCGTGGGCGCGGAGTTCGCCATGATCTCCGTGCGCCGCGGCCAGATCGAGCCCTACGCGGAGGCCGGCGACCGCCGGGCCCGCGGCGTCCTGTGGGGCCTGAAGCACATCTCGGCGCTGATGGCCGCGGCCCAGCTCGGCATCACGCTGTGCACGCTGGTCCTCGGCGTGGTGGCCGAGCCCGCCATCGCGCATCTGACGACGCCGCTGTTCGAGGCGGTGGGGATGCCGGCCGGGATGATCCACCCGCTGTCCTTCGTGATCGCGCTGGCCCTGGCCACCTACCTCCACATGCTCTTCGGCGAGATGGTGCCGAAGAACATCGCGCTCGCCGAGCCGGTGCGCACCGCGCTGGTGCTCGGCCCGCCGCTGGTGGCGCTGGCGCGGGCACTGCGGCCGTTCGTCTTCGCCATCAACCGGCTGGCGAACGGGCTGCTGAAGCTGCTGCGCGTCGAGCCGAAGGACGAGGTGACGGCCGTGTTCTCGGACGAGCAGCTCGCCCGGATGGTCGCCGACTCCAGCGCGGCGGACCTGCTGGACCGGCGGGCCACCGCGCGGCTGCGGAGCGCCCTGGAGCTGGGCAAGCGCCCGGTCCAGGACGTGGTGATGCCCCTGGAGCGCGTGGTCAGCGCCCACTTCGGGGTGACCCCGGAGGAGCTGGAGCGGCTCTCCGCCAGCTCCGGCTACTCCCGCTTCCCCGTGGTCGACGACGGCAGCCGCATCCTGGGCTACCTCCACGTCAAGGACGCGCTGGACGCCAAGCCGCGGGACATGCCCTTCCCGCTGCGGCGGATGCGCCCGATCGCCCGCGTCCGGGCGGACACCCCGATGGACGACGTGATCACGGCCATGAGCGGCACCGGCGCCCACCTCGCCGCGGTCATCGGCGAGGACAACCGGCTGGCCGGGCTGGTCACCTTCGAGGACGTGCTGCGGGAGCTGGTCGGCTCCCGGCCGTGACGGGAGCCCGGCACCGGCGCTCCCCGGCATGGCGGGGCGATAGGATCGCCCCGCCATGCCGATGAATGCCACGTACACGCACCCCGAGCCGTACTCCAGCTTCGTCGCCGTCGGCGACTCCTTCACCGAGGGCATGTCCGACGGCCTGCCGGACGGTTCCTACCGGGGCTGGGCGGATCTCCTCGCCGCCCGCCTCGCGGCCCGGACCGCCGGCTTCCGCTACGCGAACCTGGCGGTGCGGGGCAAGCTGATCGCCCAGATCGCCGACGAGCAGGCCGGCCCGGCGGCCGCCATGGGCGCGGACCTGGTGACGCTGGTGGGCGGGCTCAACGACGTCCTGCGCCCCAAGTGCGACGTGGACCTCGTCTGCGCCCGTCTCGCCGAGGCGGCGGACAGGCTGGCCCCGAGCTGCCGGCAGCTGGTGCTGATGCGCAGCCCGGGGCGCCGGGGTCCGGTGGCGGAGCGGTTCCGGCCGCGCATGGAGCAGCTCTTCGACTTCGTCGAGGAGCTGGCCGAGCGGCACGGCGCCGTGGTCGTCGACCTCTTCGGCGCCGACGTCCTGGGCGATCCCCGGCTGTGGGCCGAGGACCGGCTGCACCTCGACGCCGAGGGGCACCGGCGGGTGGCCGAGGCGGTCTGGCAGGCGCTGGGCCACCCGGCGGAGTACGACTGGCGGGCGCCCCTGCCCCCGGCCGCACGCCCCGGCTGGGCCGCCCGCCGCGCGGCCGACGCGCGCTTCGCCCGGGAGCACCTGGGCCCGTGGATCGGCCGCCGGCTGACCGGCCGCTCCTCGGGCGACGGCCGCCCGCCCAAGCGCGCCGAGCTGCTGCCGTACGAGGCGCTGTCGTAGCGGGCTCAGCGCCCCGAAGGGGCGCGGGGCCCTGACACACCATGCGACTCCGCCGCGCGGGCGCGACCAGCCACGACGCACCCGCGGATGATTCGCCGACGCCCAGCGCGGGCTCATAGGGGGACTCCCGCTACGGGGTTCCCGTGGCGAGAGCCCCTGGCGGCCTCAGCGGCAGCGTTCTCGTAGCAAGCCACAAACCGGGGCGGGGCGTCCGTCTGCGCGAACCGCCAGTAGACTTCGGTCACGTGACTGCAAAGCCCCGCATCCCCAACGTCCTCGCCGGCCGCTACGCCTCCCCCGAGCTCGCCGTGCTGTGGTCCCCCGAACAGAAGGTGAAGCTGGAGCGCCGGCTGTGGCTGGCCGTGCTCCGCGCGCAGAAGGACCTGGGGATCGAGGTGCCGGACGCCGCCCTCGCCGACTACGAGCGCGTCCTCGACCAGGTCGACCTGGTCTCGATCGCCGAGCGCGAGAAGGTCACGCGGCACGACGTGAAGGCCCGCATCGAGGAGTTCAACGCCCTCGCCGGCCACGAGCACGTCCACAAGGGCATGACCTCCCGCGACCTCACGGAGAACGTCGAGCAGCTCCAGATCCGGCTCTCGCTGGAGCTGGTCCGCGACCGCGTCGTGGCCGTCCTGGCCCGGCTCGGCAAGCTGGCCGCCGACCACGCGGAGCTGGTCGTCGCGGGCCGCTCGCACAACGTCGCCGCGCAGGCCACCACGCTGGGCAAGCGCTTCGCGACCACCGCCGACGAGCTGCTGGTGGCCTTCGCCCGCACCGAGGAGCTCCTCGCGCGCTACCCGCTGCGCGGCGTCAAGGGCCCGGTCGGCACCGCCCAGGACATGCTCGACCTGCTCGGCGGCGACACCACCAAGCTCGCGGAGCTGGAGCGCCGGACCGCCGAGCACCTCGGCTTCGCGCACGCCTTCACCTCCGTCGGCCAGGTCTACCCGCGCTCGCTGGACTACGAGGTCGTCACCGCGCTGGTCCAGCTGGCCGCCGCGCCGTCCTCGCTCGCCAAGACGATCCGTCTGATGGCCGGCCACGAGCTGGTCACCGAGGGCTTCAAGCCCGGCCAGGTCGGCTCGTCCGCGATGCCGCACAAGATGAACACCCGCTCCTGCGAGCGCGTCAACGGCCTGATGGTGATCCTGCGCGGCTACGCGTCGATGACCGGCGAGCTGGCGGGCGACCAGTGGAACGAGGGCGACGTCTCCTGCTCCGTGGTGCGCCGCGTGGCGCTGCCGGACGCGTTCTTCGCGCTCGACGGCCTGCTGGAGACGTTCCTGACCGTCCTCGACGAGTTCGGCGCCTTCCCGGCCGTCGTCGCCCGTGAGCTGGACCGCTACCTGCCCTTCCTCGCCACCACCAAGGTGCTGATGGGCGCGGTGCGGGCCGGGGTCGGCCGCGAGGTCGCGCACGAGGTCATCAAGGAGCACGCGGTGGCCTCCGCGCTGGCGATGCGCGAGCAGGGCGCCGAGCGCAACGAGCTGCTGGACAAGCTGGCCGCCGACGAGCGCATCCCGCTGGACCGCGCCGGGCTCGACGCGCTGATGGCCGACAAGCTGTCCTTCACGGGCGCGGCGGGCGACCAGGTCGCCACCGTGGTCTCCCGGATCGAGGAGATCGGCAAGCGGTACCCGGAGGCCGCCGCCTACGCGCCGGGGTCCATCCTCTGAGGATGACGACTCGCGAAGAGCTGGAGGCCGCCCGCGACCGCCTCGTCCCCGACGTGGTCGCGGCCGGCCTCGATGTCCTGTTCTGCGGCATCAACCCCGGGCTGGTGAGCGCCGCCACGGGCCATCACTTCGCCCGGCCCGGCAATCGTTTCTGGCCGGTCCTCCACGCCTCGGGCTTCACGCCGCGCCGGCTGGCGCCGGCGGAGCAGGACGAGCTGCTCGCGTACGGGCTCGGGATCACCAATGTGGTGGCCCGGGCCTCGGCGCGGGCCGACGAGCTGACCGAGGCGGAATACCGCGAGGGCGGGCGCCTCCTTGAGGAGAAGGTCCTCCTGCTGCGGCCGAAGTGGCTGGCGATAGCCGGTGTGACCGCCTACCGCGTCGCCTTCGGCGACAAGCGGGCGAAGATCGGGCCGCAGGAGCGGACGATCGGCGACACGCGGATCTGGGCGCTGCCGAACCCCAGCGGGCTGAACGCGCACTGGACGCTGCCGCGGATGGCGGAGGAGTACGGAAGGCTGCGGGCCGCCGTGACCGGGGGCTGACGCTCGCCCCTCGCCCTCCCACCGGCTACGATCCGTCCGGCAAAGGGCGCGCAAAGCTAGGAGGCGGCACGTGGGGCGGCTCACCGGCGGGGATCCGTCGCTGCTGCGGCGGATCAATTCGGCCGTGGTGCTGCACGCGCTGCGCGCCGCCGAGGCCCCCACGCTCACGGACCTGGTCAAGGTGACGGGCCTGTCCCGGCCGACCGTCGAAGGCGTGGTCGAAGGGCTGATCGACACCGGTCTGGTGGTGGAGGCGGCCGTCGACGAGGGCGCGACACGCCGTCAGGGCCGCCCCGCCCGGCGGTTCCGCTTCCGGGTGGAGGCCGGGCACCTGCTGGGCGTGGAGATCGGCCCGCACCGCGTCGCCGCGCTGATGGCGGACCTGGGCGGGCGGGTCATCGGCTCGGCCCATGTGGAGGTCTCCGCGACGGCGTCGGCCGACGAGCGCCTGGAGCGGGTGCGGGTGGCCGTCACCGATCTGCTCAAGCGCGCGGGCGTGCCCGGCGATTCGCTGCGGGCGGTGGGCGTGGCCACCCCCGGCATCGTGGAGGCGGACGGCACCGTACGGCTGGGCACGGCGCTGCCCGGGTGGACGGGGCTGCCGCTCGGGGAGCGGCTGCGCCGCTCGTTCCGCTGCCCGGTGCTGGTGGAGAACGACGCCAACGCGGCCGCCGTGGCCGAGCACTGGAAGGGCGCGGCCCGGCAGTCCGACGACGTCGTGTTCGTGCTGGCCGGGCTGAGCCCGGGGGCGGGCGCGCTGATCGGCGGGCGGCTCCACCGGGGCTTCGGGGGCGCGGCCGGGGAGATCGGCGCGCTGCACCTGCTGGGGCGCGAGGCCACCCCCGAGGAGGTCCTCTCCCCCACCGGGGAACCGCTGCACCCGCTGGACGAGGCCCAGGTGGCCGAGGTGTTCGCGCTCGCGGAGCGCGGGGACGAGCGGGCGCGGGCCGCCGTGGAGCGGTATCTGCGCCGGCTCGTCCACGACGTGGCGGCGCTGGTACTGGCGCTGGACCCGGAGTTGGTCGTGGTCGGCGGCTGGGCCGCCGGCCTGGACGGGATCCTGGAGCCGCTGCGCACCCGGCTGGCCCGCTACTGCCTGCGGCCGCCGCTGGTGGCCCAGTCGCTGCTGGGCGAGGCGGCGGTGGCCACGGGGGCGCTGCGCCTGGCCCTCGACCACATCGAGAAGCAGCTCTTCGCGGTCGAGAGCACGGTCACCGCCCGGCGGTGACCGGCGGCCCGGCGAGCCGTGGTTGACGGTGCGTCAGCCGGCCAGGAGCTGGACGGCGGGGGACGTGGCGTCCCCGAAGGTCAGCCGGCAGGTGTCGGCGCGGTAGGTGGCCACGGCGACGGCGGCGGTGCGCCCGCCCGAGAAGTAGCGCGTGGTGACGACGAGGACGGGTGAACCGGGCAGCCTGTCGAGCTGCTTGGCGTCGTCGGCGCGGGCCGAGCCGAGCTCCACGGCCTGGTCCTGGCCCTCCAGCCGCAGCCGCTGGAGCTCGCGCAGCACGGCGTGGGCGCGGGCCGGCCCGGTGGGCGGCGCGTCGGCGGCGAGGCCGGGCACGCCGGCGGCGGGCACGTACAGCACCTCGGTGGCGACCGGCTGGCCGCGCGTCTTGCGGGTGCGGCGGACGGTGTGCAGCGATGTGGCCGGATCCGCGTCGAGGAGCCGGGCCACGGCGCCCGGCGGGGCCTGTTCGGCGGCGTCGACGGGTTGCCAGGCGTCGCCGGGGGCGCCGGGCCAGGAGTGCTCGGTGTCGGTGACCGCGACTCCCATCCGGGGCGGGGCGACGGTGGTGCCCACACCGCGCCGGCGCTGCAGCCGGCCCTCGAGCTCCAGTTGCTCCAGCGCCTGCCGGAGCGTGGCCCGGGCGACGCCGAAGCGGGCCGCGAGCTCACGCTCGTTGGGCAGGACCTCCCCCACCGCGAACTCCGAGTCCAGTGCGTCGCTGAGGACGGTTTTCAGGTGCCAGTACTTCGGCTCGGGCACCGGTTCCAGCTGCGTACTCCCCACCCTGACCCTCCGCAAAGGCTTTTCGCGCGCTTATTTATTAAAGGTTGTTGCAGTATGCCTGCGACCATAGGGCGGTGGGCGTACTTGGTCAAGACCAATGGCGTCGCGAACCGGCCACTGTCAGTGCCTTCCGATACCGTCGGATACGGTTGTTGATCACCAGTACGAGTCGGTCGAAATCGACGGAACGACAATCGACGGAACGGCAGGGGGGCGGACGATGCGACAGGTCCCGGACCAGGTCACGGTGGTCACCGGAGCGAGCAGGGGTATCGGCGCCGCGGTCGCGCTGCGGCTGGCGCGCGCGGGGCACGCCGTGGCCATCGGCTACGAACGCTCGGCGGAGGCCGCGGAGAAGACGGCGGAGGCGGTGCGCGCGGAGGGCGTGGCGGCTCTCGCCCTTCAGGTGGACACCAGCGTCGAGAGCGAGGTCGACGCGTTCTTCGAGACGGTGAAGGAGCGGCTCGGCGCGGTCACCGGCCTCGTCAACAACGCCGGGATCACCGGGCTGTTGGGCCGGTTCACCGAGACTCCCGTGGAGCAGATGCGTCGCGTGGTCGACGTCAACGTCACCGGCGCGCTGATCTGCGCGCGGCGGGCGGCGCTGGAGATGTCGACTAGCCGCGGCGGGCAGGGCGGCGCCATCGTGAACATCTCCTCGGCCGCCGCCACCCTCGGCAGCCCCGGCGAGTACGTCCACTACGCGGCGAGCAAGGCCGCCGTGGACGCCATGACGATGGGTCTGTCCAAGGAGCTGGCCGCCGAGGGCATACGGGTCAACTCCGTCCAGCCCGGCATGATCGTCACGGACATCCACGCCTCGATGGGCGACCCCGACCGCCCCTGGCGCAAGGCCGACGGGATACCGATGGGCCGCCCCGGCGAGCCGGAGGAGGTCGCCGGGGCCGTGGCGTGGCTGCTGTCGCCGGAGGCGTCGTACACCACGGGCGCGGTGCTGCGCGTGGCCGGCGGGCTCTAGCCGTTCCCCGGCCCGCCCCGGCGCCCCGGCCGGGGCGTCAGGGCAGCACCCCCGTCAGCTTGTCGGGGTTGCGCATGACGTGGATCTCCGTGATGAGCCCGTCGGTGGTCTCGACGCTGACGACGCTGTCGGGCAGTCCTCGGGACAGCACCAGCACCGCCGGGCCGCCGTTGACCTCGACGACGCGGAGCTCCGGGTCGGGCAGCGGCTTGGCGGCGACGCCGAGCAGGAAGCGGGCGACCTTGTCGGCGCTCTCCAGCACGCGCAGCGGGGCCTTGGCCTTGCCGCCGCTGTCGCCCACGAGGCGGACGCCGGGCGCGAGGAGGGCGAGCATGTCGTCGACACTGCCGCCGGTGGCGGCGGCGAGGAACCGTTCGGTGAGCTCGCGGCGGCGCGCGGCGTCGACGCCGAAGCGCGGTCTGCGCTCGGCCACATGACGGCGGGCCCGCCCGGCGAGCTGCCGCACGGCCGCCTCCGAGCGGTCGAGCACCTCGGCGATGTCCGCGTAGGGGAAGCCGAACGCCTCGCGGAGGACGAAGACGGCGCGCTCCAGCGGGGAGAGGGATTCGAGGACGACGAGCAGGGCGAGGGAGACGGTGTCGGCGAGCACGGCCCGCTCGGCGGTGTCGGGGACGGTCGTGCCGAAGTCGGTGGCGACGGGCTCGGGCAGCCACGGCCCCACATACGTCTCGCGCCGGGTGTGCGCCAGGCGCAGCCGGTCGAGGGCCAGCCGGGTGGTGACGCGCACGAGGTAGCCGCGCGGGTCGTGGACGTCCTCGCGGTCCGCCGCCGACCAGCGCAGCCACGCCTCCTGGACGACGTCCTCCGCGTCGGCGAACCGGCCGAGCATCCGGTACGCCACCCCGCCCAGGGTGGCGCGGTGTTCCTCGAAGACGTCGAGCAGGGGATCCGTTGCGTTCACCTCCTCATCCCAGCCGAGGGGGGCGGTGATTGTCCACGTGAACCGGGTCTCACCGGCTGCTCACGGCCGGAGACGGCCGGAGATCGCGTCCACGCTCTACCCAGCGGTAACCGTTGCTGACATCCTGTCTCGGTATGTCGCCCCACGGATGACGAGGAGCCGCCCCATGGCCGAGAAGATCTCCTTTCCCGTCGACACGCCCTCCGGACCGCGCACGGCCACGGTGGTGTACGAACGCCTCGGTGGCGGGGAGCCCATGGTCCTGCTGCACGGGATCGGCCATCATCTCCAGGTCTGGGACCCGGTGGTGGGCCTGCTCGCCGCCGAGCACGACGTCGTCGCCGTCGACCTGCCGGGCTTCGGGCTCTCCCCGGGGCTGCCCGGCGGGATCTCCTACGACCTCAAGGGCGTGGTCCCCGTCCTCGGCGCGCTCTTCGAGGCCCTCGGCCTGGACCGGCCGCACGTCGTGGGCAACTCCCTCGGCGGCCTGATCGCCCTGGAGCTGGGGCACCGGAAGCTCGTCCGGTCCGTCACCGCCCTCTCCCCCGCCGGGTTCTGGACGCCCGGCGAGCGCCTCTGGGCCTACGCGGTGCTGCGGGCGCTGCGGACGGGCGCGGAGCGGCTGCCCGAGCCCACGGTGGCCCGCCTGGCCCGGACGGCGGCGGGCCGCGCCGCGCTGGTCGGCGCCATCTACGCCCGGCCGGGCCGCCGTTCGCCCGACGCGCTGGTCGCCGAAACCCGGGCGCTGCGCGAGGCGACGGGATTCGAAGCCACCCTGGCCGCCGGGCGCTCGCTGCTCTACGCCCACGACGTGCTGGACGTGCCGGTCACCATCGCCTGGGGCACCCGTGACCGGCTGCTCCCGCGACGCCAGGGGGTGCGGGCGAAGAAGCTGATCCCCGGGGCCCGGCTGGTGCGCCTGCCTGGCTGCGGCCACGTGCCCATGAACGACGATCCGGCGCTCGTCGCCCGCGTCGCCCTGGACACCTCGCGCTGAACGCCGTTCACGGCGTGTTCGACTGCCGGGCACCTGGCCCCGGTAGGAACGGGACCACTGAGGGAACCGCTGATGAACGAGTCATCGGCCGGGCACAGGAGGTTTCGATCGATGACGAAGGCATACGGCGGCTCGGGGGTCGGTCGGCGGTCGGTGCTGCGGGGTTCCCTGGCAGCCGCCGGGGCGGCCGCCCTGCCGCCGCTCGCGGGGGCGACACCCGCACAGGCGCTGCCCGCACGGGCCTTGTCCGCGCCGGCGCAGCTCCTGTCGGGACGGCCGAGCGCCGATTGGGGCGTCCAGGCCGGTGATGTGACGGCCTCGTCGGGGCTGGTGTGGGTGCGCTCGGACCGTCCGGCCCGGATGGTCGTGGAGACCTCGGCGACCGAGTCGTTCCGGAACGTCCGCCGCTGGACCGGGCCGGTGGTCGGCCCCGGCACGGACTTCACCGGCCGGACGGCCCTGCGCGGCCTGCCCGCCGGGGAGCGCGTCCACTACCGGGTGGTCCTCGCCGACCCCGACGACCCCCGGCGCACGAGCCGCCCGGTGTACGGCTCGTTCCGCACGGCCTCCACGCGCCGCGAGGACGTCCGGTTCCTCTGGTCGGGCGATCTCGCGGGGCAGGGCTGGGGCATCAACCCCGACCGGGGCGGCTACCGGATCTTCGAGCACATGCGCCGCCTGGACCCCGACTTCTTCCTGTGCAGCGGCGACAACATCTACGCCGACAACCCCATAGCGGCGACCGTGGCCCTGCCCGGTGGCGGCACCTGGCGGAACATCACCACCGAGGAGAAGTCGAAGGTCGCCGAGACCCTGGCCGAGTTCCGGGGCGCGTTCCGCTACAACCTGCTCGATACGAACCTCCGCCGCTTCAACGCCCAGGTGCCCACCGTCGTGCAGTGGGACGACCACGAGGTGCACAACAACTGGTACCCCGGCCAGCTCCTGGACGACGCGCGGTACACGGAGAAGCGGGCGGACGTCCTCTCCGCGCGCTCGCTGAAGGCGTTCTCCGAGTACTTCCCCCTCTCCACCCTCACCCCCGACGCCGACGGACGCGTCTACCGGGTGCTGCGCCACGGTCCGCTGCTGGACGTCTTCGTCCTGGACATGCGCACCTACCGGAACGCCAACTCGCCGAACCGGCGGCCCGACGACGCCCAGGGCATCCTGGGCGAGCGCCAGCTGCGCTGGCTCAAGCGGGAGCTGTCGCGCTCCCGCGCGGTGTGGAAGGTGATCGCCTCCGACATGCCGCTGGGGCTGGTGGTCACGGACGGGCCCGTGAACTTCGAGGCGGTCGCGCAGGGCGACCCGGGCGCGCCGCTCGGCCGTGAGCTCCAGATCGCCGAGCTGCTGCGGCACGTCAAGCACCACCGGATCACGGGCACGGTCTGGCTGACGGCGGACGTCCACTACACCTCGGCGCAGCACTACGCCCCCGAGCGGGCGGCGTTCAAGGACTTCGCGCCGTTCTGGGAGTTCGTCTCGGGCCCGCTCAACGCGGGCGGCTTCCCGGCGGTGAAGCTGGACGGCACCTTCGGGCCGGAGCAGCCCTTCGTCAAGGCGCCCGCGACGGCGAACGTCCCGCCCGGGCAGGACAGCCAGTTCTTCGGCGAGGTGGCCATCGACGGGGACAGCGGCGAGCTGACCGTGCGGCTGCGGAGCGAGACCGGCGGCGTGCTGTTCACCAAGGTGCTCCAACCGGGGCGCGTCGGACAGTGACGCCCTCGCGGCGCGGTGGGATGGTGGCGGTCTCACCCGTCGCGAGGAAGGTGCGGTGCCATGGCCGAACAGGTGGATGTCGTCGTCATCGGAATGGGCCCCGGCGGCGAGCACGTCGCGGGCGGTCTGGCGGAGGCCGGGCTGGCCGTGGTGGGCGTCGAGGCCGAGCTGGTCGGCGGGGAGTGCCCGTACTGGGCCTGTGTGCCCAGCAAAATGATGATCCGCGCCGGGAACCTGCTGGCCGAGGCCCGCCGGATCCCCGGCATGGCGGGTTCGGCGCGGGTCGACGCGGACTGGGCCCCGGTCGCCGCCCGGATCCGGGACGAGGCCACCGACGACTGGGACGACCGGGTCGCCGCCGACCGGTTCACCGACAAGGGCGGGCGCCTGGCGCGCGGCCGGGGGCGGCTCGCCGGGCCGGGAAAGGTGGCCGTCGGCGACGAGGTCTTCGAGGCCCGGCGCGGGATCGTGATCGCCACGGGGAGCAAGCCGCAGATCCCGCCGGTGCCGGGCCTCGACGCCGTGCCGTACTGGACGAACCGGGACGCGATCGCCGCGAAGGAGCCGCCGCGCTCGCTGCTGGTGCTGGGCGGCGGGGCGATCGGCGTGGAGCTCTCGCAGGTCTACGCCCGGTTCGGGTCGCGCGTCACCGTCGTCGAGGCGATGGACGACCTGATCCCCGCCGAGGAGCCGGAGGCGGGCGAGCTGCTGGCCGGGGTGCTGCGCGCCGAGGGGCTGACGCTCCGCACGGGCACCCGGGCGGAGCGGGTGCGGCACGACGGCGACGCGTTCGTGCTGGAGCTGGCGGACGGCTCGGAGCTGACGGGCGATCAGCTGCTGGTGGCCACGGGCCGCCGCGCGGACTTCTCCGGGCTCGGGCTGGACACCGTCGGCCTCGACCCGTCGGTCAAGGCACTGAAGACGGACGGCCGGATGCGGGTGGCGCCGGGGCTGTGGGCGCTGGGCGATGTGACCGGGCACGGGGCCTTCACCCATGTGGCGATGTACGAGGCGGACATCGTGCTCCGCGAGATCCTCGGCCGCGAGGGCCCGGACGCCGACTACCGCGCCCTGCCCCGGGTGACCTTCACCGACCCGGAGGTCGGCGCGGTGGGCCTGACCGAGAAGCAGGCCCGCGACAAGGGGCTGCGGGTGCGCACGGGGCTGTCGAAGGTGCCGGACTCGGCGCGCGGCTGGATCCACAAGGCGGGCAACGAGGGCCTGGTCAAACTGGTCGCGGACGCCGAGCGCGGGGTGCTCGTCGGCGCCACGGCGATGGGCCCCATGGGCGGCGAGGTGGTGTACGGCCTGGCGGTGGCGGTCCAGGCGGAGGTGCCCGTGACCACGCTCCGGCACATGATCTACGCCTACCCGACCTTCCACCGGGGGGTGGAGGACGCGCTGCGCGACCTCGGCGCGTAAACATCAGGAAAATTAACCCAGCGGGCACAGAAGCGAACAGAAACGTCCTTTACTCATCGGACACAGGGTGTTCGTGATCACGCAACACCGCTCCGCCAGGGTGGCGGCATGACCGACGAGACCATCGCGAAGAGCTCCCACCGGCACCACTGGCGCCGGGACCTGGTGGAAGTGGCCGCCCTGTTCGCCGCGGTCGCCATCGCCGACTCCGTCGCCGACACCGTCGTCCACGGCCCCGACGGCCCGGTCCTGCTGTGGGCCTCCGCCGGGGCGCTGCTGGCCACGGCGGGCTTCCACACCTGGTGGTCCCGGCGCCGGGGCCCGGCGCCGCCGGCCGCCACGCCCCCGGCAGCGGCCCCCGGCGCCACGCCGGCCGCCCGCCCCGGCGGCGCCACGACGCTGTGGCGGATGCGGACGACCGTACGCGACGAACCCGGAAGCCTGGCCGCCCTCGGCCTGGCCCTCGCGGACCTCGGCGTCGACATACTGTCCCTCCAGACCCACCCCCTGGGCGACGGCACCGTGGACGAACTGCTGCTGCGCGCCCCCGCCACGCTCAGCCCCACCGAGCTCACCCGGGCCGCCGCCGAGGGCGGCGGCCGGGACACATGGCTGGAGCGGGCCGACGCCCACGACCTGGTGGACGTCCCCACCCGGGTCCTCCACCTCGCCACCCGCACCGCCCTGGACGCCGCCGAACTGCCGCTCGCCCTGCGCCGGCTGCTGGGCCGCTGCACCATCCGCTCGATACCGGCCGCCGGCTCCGGCGCCGCCGGCGAGCCCGTACCCGACGAGGGGATGTGGGAGGGGACGGTGATGCGGCTGCGCGACCCCTCCGGCGGCACCGTCACCATCGACCGCCCGTATCTGCCCTTCACCCCGACCGAATTCGCCCGCGCCCGCGCGCTGGTCGAGCTCGACGCCCGCCTGGGCCCGCGCGCGGTGCGCCCGGGTGATGTGCTGACGCTGCCCGAGGGCGGCGAGATCACCGTCCGGCGGGCCGGCACCGGCGATCTGGACGCCGCCCGGGAGATGCACGAACGCTGCTCCCCCGCGACGCTCTCCCAGCGCTACCACGGCCCCGTCGGCGACACCGACCGCTACCTCCATCACCTGCTGAGCCCCCGCTTCGGCCGCACCCTGGCCGCGTACACCACGAGCGGACGGCTGGTGGCGCTGGGACATCTGCTGTGGGACGGCGACGAGACCGAGGTGGCGCTCCTCGTCGAGGACGCCTGGCAGCGGCGCGGGGTCGGCGGCGAACTGCTGCGCCGGCTGGTGGCCATGGCCGCCGAGGCGGGCTGCGGAAGCGTCTACGCCGTCACGACCGCCTCCAACACCGGGGTCGTCGCCGCCATGCGCGCCCTCGAACTGCCCCTGGACTACCAGGTCGAGGAAGGCACCCTCGTCATCACCGCCCGCATCGCCGCCCGGCCCCCGGCCGCCCCGGCGCGTTCGACGACCGTACGCCGCGCCACGGGCGGCTGACCGGCGGTCCGGCGCGGGAAAAACCGGTGACGCGGCGGTACCGCGCGTACGAGGATGGGCGCATGCCGAACACCACCAGCGCACCGCTGCCCCGTCAGGTCGCCGACGCCCATGTCACCGCTCTCATCGAGCTCGATCCGATCACCGGCACCTATCTGGGCCTCGCGGAGAGCTCCCGGCGGCTGCCGGACTTCTCCCCGGCGGGTCAGGCGGCCGTCGCCGACCTGGCCCGCACCACCCTGGCGGCGCTGACCGAGGCCGAGGCGCGGCCCGGCGGGGACAGCGACGGCGAGCGGCGCTGCGCCCGGCTGCTGCGCGAGCGGCTGACCGCCGAACTCGCCGTGCATGACGCGGGTGAGCACCTGCGCGCGGTCAGCAACATCCACTCGCCGCTGCACGCGGTGCGCGAGGTGTTCACCCTCATGCCGCTCGACGGCAAGGACGACTGGTCGGCCGTCGCCGAGCGGCTGCGCGCCGTGCCGGCGGCCCTGGAGGGCTACCGCGCCTCCCTCGCCGAGGGGCTGTCGCGGGGGCTGCTCGGTGGCCCCCGCCAGGTGACCACGGTGCTGGGGCAGTTGACGGAGTGGATAGGCACCGGCGCGGGCTGGTTCGGTGACTTCGTCGCCGCCGGGCCCGAGGACCTGCGCGCCGAGCTGGCGGAGTCGGCGCTCGCCGCCACGGGCGGCCTCGTCGAGCTGCGCGACTGGCTGCGGGACGTCTACGCCCCGGCCGTCGAGGGCGCGCCGGACGTCGTGGGCCGCGAGCGGTACGCCCGCTGGTCCCGCTACTGGAACGGCACCGACCTCGACCTCGACGAGGCGTACGCCTACGGCTGGTCCGAATTCCACCGGATACTCGGCGAGATGCGCGTGGAGGCGGAGAAGATCCTGCCGGGCGCGAAGACCCCGTGGGAGGCGCTGGCCCACCTCGACGCGCACGGCACCCACATCGAGGGCGTCGAGGAGGTGCGGGTCTGGCTCCAGGAGCTGATGGACGAGGCGATCGAGGCGCTGGACGGCACCCACTTCGAACTGGCCGAGCGCGTCAAGCGCGTCGAGTCCCGCATCGCCCCGCCGGGCGGCGCGGCGGCGCCGTACTACAGCCAGCCGTCCGAGGACTTCTCCCGCCCGGGACAGACATGGCTGCCGACCATGGGCGAGACCCGCTTCCCGGTGTACGACCTGGTGTCGACCTGGTACCACGAGGGTGTGCCCGGCCACCACCTCCAGCTGGCGCAGTGGACGCACGTCGCGGACCGGCTCTCCCGCTACCAGGCCACGGTCGGCATGGTCAGCGCCAACTGCGAGGGCTGGGCGCTCTACGCGGAGCGGCTCATGGACGAGCTGGGCTTCCTCACCGACCCCGAGCGCCGGCTGGGCTATCTGGACGCCCAGATGATGCGCTCCACGCGGGTGATCGTCGACATCGGCATGCACCTGGAGCTGGAGATCCCCGAGCACTCCCCCTTCCACCCCGGGGAGCGCTGGACGCCGGAGCTGGCGCGGGAGTTCTTCGGCATGCACAGCGGCCGCCCGGCGGACTTCGTCGACAGCGAGCTGGTGCGCTACCAGGGGATGCCGGCGCAGGCGATCGGCTACAAGCTCGGCGAACGGGCCTGGCTGACGGGCCGTGAGGCGGCGCGGAAGCGGCACGGGGACGCGTTCGACGCGAAGGCGTGGCACATGGCGGCGCTGTCGCAGGGTTCGCTGGGGCTGGACGATCTGGTGGCCGAGCTGTCGGCGCTGTGACCGCGCGCCGGTGGACGGCGGCGACCGCGGTCGCCGCCGTCCACCGGCGCCGGCAACTCCCCCTGGAATCCGGCATGTTCACTCCGGCGGGTGGATTGGGGCCACCAATGGCCCCATCGGCGTATTTCCGGCACGGACGCCAGCATCATGGGTGCCGACCAGCCCGCGCCCATCCGCCGAAGGGGATCCCCCATGCGCCTGGCCCCCGCGCTGTTCGCCCTCGCGAGCGCCCTCGCCCTGACCCTCTCGTCCGCCACGTCCGCACACGCGCAGGAACAGCTCGGACTCAACTACAAGTACACGAGCACCACCACAGGGGACACGGTGAGCGCGAGCCTGCCGGAACAGCCGCCCTTGAACGATTGCCTCCTCATCCAGCAGGTCGCAGAGCTCGAACCTGGGGCCCCAAACGCGGATGCGTTCGCGCCCCAGAACACCAGCACCGAGGCCAACGCCCAGATCTTCGCGAGCGACGACTGCACAGGCACCGCCAAGGTCGTGCTCAAGCCCCGCAGCGACCAGCAGCCGGACAGCGTCACCTTTCGGTCGGTGAAGTTCGTATTGCCCGGCTGACCGCACAGGCGACGACAGCCGGCTTCCCATCCCCCACTTCGTCTCAGCGAGGACACTCCATGACCGGAAGCATCCGCACCCGTCTCGCCGCGGCCCTGGGCACCCTCGCCCTGGCTGCCGGAGGCGTCGTCATCGCGGCGCCCGCCGCCCACGCCGACGGCCCCAGCTGCGCCAACTACCTCGCGGGCGGCAACCCCGCCCGCAGCACCATCGGCGCGGAGATCGCCTGTGCACTCGGCGCGACCGGGGTCCCGACGGCCAGCAAGCTGCTGTGCGACACCGTGATGAGCAAGGTCGACCAGGTCGGCCCGGCCAGGACCGACACCGCCTGCAAGCAGGCCGGCGGCTGACACCGGCGCGACGGCGCTGTGGGCACCCCGCTGCTCACAGCGCGGACGCCGCTTCCACGGCAAAACCATTGATCCGCCGGGTGTTCCCCTGCTAGACAGCGCCCATGACCGAATATTCCCCGGACGACACCGACTGGCGCATACTCGACGCCCTCCAGAGCAGCGGCCGCGTCGGATACGCCGAGCTGGCCCGCATCGTGAACATGTCGCCGAGCGCCGTGACCGAGCGTGTACGACGGCTGGAGGAAGCCGGGGTGATCGGGGGATACACGGCCGTCGTGCATCCCGAGCGGCTCGGGCTGCCGGTGCTCGCCTTCGTCCGGCTGCGGTATCCCAACGGGAACGACAAGCCCTTCCACGACCTCCTCGACACCACCCCCGAGGTGCTGGAGGCGCACCACGTCACCGGGGACGACTGCTTCGTCCTGAAGGTCGCGGCCCGGTCGATGCGGCACCTGGAGGAAATCGCGGGGCGGATCGGGGCACTGGGGTCGGTGACGACGAGCGTCGTGTACTCGTCGCCGCTGTCCCGCCGGGCGATCAGTCGGGGCGGGGAGCCGTCCGCAGGCGGACGGACGAGCCCGACCGGTCCTTGACGACGCGCAGTTGCGCGGGGACGCGCTGTCTGAGGTCGGCGACGTGGCTGACGATGCCGACCGTGCGATCGCGCTCGCGCAGCGAGTCCAGGACGTCGAGGACCTCGTCGAGGGTCTGCTCGTCGAGGCTGCCGAAACCCTCGTCGATGAAGAGGGTGTCCAGGCGGACGCCGCCCGCCTCCTCCGTGACCACGTCGGCGAGGCCGAGGGCGAGAGCGAGGGAGGCGAAGAAGGTCTCCCCGCCGGACAGCGTGGCGGTGTCGCGCTCGCTGCCGGTCCAGGCGTCGACGACGTGGAGGCCCAGCCCGGAACGGCCGCGCCCGGAGGTCCGGGCGTCGGAGTGGACGAGCGTGTAGCGCCCGCCCGACATCCGCCGCAGCCGGACCGTCGCGGCGGCGGCCACCTGCTCCAGCCGGGCGGCCAGGACGTACGACTCCAGGCGCATCTTGCGCTCGTTGCGGGCGGAGGTGCCGGCGGCGAGCGAGGCGAGCTCGGCCACCCGGTGGTACTCCGCGCGCAGCGGGGCCAGGCGGCGGGCGTCGGCGACGGCCTCGGCGGAGAGCCGGTCCAGTTCGTCGCAGCGGGTGCGGGCGGCAGCCTCCTCGGCGGAGGCGAGCCGCAGCAGCCGGGTCGCGGCGTCGGCGGCGGCGCGGGCCGCCTCCGGGTCGGCGGGCGGCAGCGCGGCGGCCTCGGCCGGGCCGGGGTCGGCCAGTTCGGCGGCGACGGCCGCCTCCTCGCGCCGCCACGCCTCCTCCCGTTGCTCCAGCTCCCGCCGGGCGGCGGCGCCCAGCAGCGCCGCGGTGGCCTGGGCGGGGGTGTCGAAGCCGGCGCGGTAGGCGGCGTCGGCGAGGCGGTCGTCGGCCTCCTTGAGCCGGTCCGCCGTACGGGCCGTCTCGCGCGCGGCCTCGGCGGCGCCGGCGACGAGGCCCAGGCGGCGCTCCAGCAGCGCGGCGCGGTGGGCGACGCTCTCGGCGCCGCCGCGCGCCCGGTCCAGCTCCTCGGTCAGGGCGCGCAGTTCCGCGTCGAGGCTGTCCCGGCGCGTGGCGTGGGCGGCGAGGCGCAGCCGGGCCTCCTCCTGTCCGGCGCGGCGCCGCTCGTGCTCGCGCTCGGCGCTCTCCAGGGCCTGGCGGGCGCGGTGGAGGTCCTCGGCGGCGGCGCGGGTCCCGGCGTGGTCGCGGGCGAGGTCGTCGACGAGGGCGGTGAGGTCGGCGACGGTGGCCTCGCCCGCGTCGGCGACGGCCACGGCCAGTTCCTCGCGCAGGGGGCGCAGCGCCAGGTCCGCCGCGTCCCTCACGTCGTTGGCGCGTCGGCTCGCGGCCAGCGCTGCCTCCTCGGTCGCGCGGTCCACCTGTCCGGCGGCGGCGCGGGCCGGTTCGGGGTGCTCGGTGGCGCCGCACACGGCGCAGGGCGCGCCGGGCTCGAGCCCGGCGGCGAGCTCGGCGGCGATGCCGCGCAGTCGGCGTTCCTTGAGGTCGAGCCAGTGCTCGTGGGCGGCGACGGCCTCCTCGCGGGCGCGCAGCAGCCGGTCCTCGGCGGCGGATACGTCGTGGGCGAGCCCGTCGCGGCGGCGGGCGGCGGCGAGCCGCTGCCGTTCGGTCTCCAGGCGGGTGGCGAGCCGTTCGGCCCGCGCGGCGGCCTCCTGTGCCGCGTCGACGCGCCGCTGGTGGTCCTGGCGGGTGGCGTCCCAGCCGGTCAGCCAGTCGGCGGCCTCGGCGAGGAGGGCCTCGTCGGCGTCGGCGGCCCGCTCCAGGCCCGTGGTCTCGGCGGCGATGGCCGCGGCGCGGTCCTCGGCGCGGCGGGCGGCGGCGAGCGAGCCGAGTTCCTCGCGGAGGGCGTGTTCGAGGGCGCCGAGTTCCTCGGCGCCGGCTTCTCGCCGCTCGGCGGGAAGCGGTGTCCTGGCCCGGTGCTCGGCCTCGGCGGCGGCCCGGTGCTCGGATTCGGCCCGGTCGCGCGCCTCCAGCGCGGGCGCGACGACCTCGGCCGCCCGGCCCCGCGCCAGCCGCTCGCGCACCGCGTCCCGTTCGTCCCGGCCCTCGGCCAGGGCGGCGGCGCGGCGCTGGGCGTCGGCGTGCCGCCGCTGGAGCCGTTCCAGGTCGCGCGCCTCGTCGGCGCGCTGCCGCGCGAGCTGGTGGCCGCGCTCGGCGGCGCGAGCCGCCGCGTCGGCGATGTCCCGCCGCTCCCGCGCGTGGGTGCGGGCGAGTGCCGCCCACTCCAGCACGGCCTCGGCGAGCCCGGCGTCGCCGGGTGCGAGCGGCACGGGCACCGCGGCCCCGCCCCGGCCGGCCCGAGGCGCGGGCACACGCCCGGCACGACGGGACGCCGGGGCCGCCATGCCGCTCGCCCCTGCCCGGGACGACGGCTGAGCCCCGCCCGGATCCGAAGGCGTCGCCGCCGACAGACCGCCGGACTCCCCCGACGGCTCGGTCCCGCCGGAGACGGTCCCGGGCGCGCCCGCGCCCCGCCAGGGCGCCGGTCGTCGGGCGTCGGGCGCCGTCGCCGGGTGCGGCGTGCCCACCTCCGGCAGGGACGGGTCGGCCGCCGCCTGCCGCATTCGGTGGCCGAGGGCGAGGAGCCGTTCGTCGCCCGCGCGCACCCGGGCCTCCGCCGTGCGGCGGAGTTCCGCGAGGTGTTCCTCGGCCGCGGCGAAGCGGCCCGTGTCGAAGAGGCGGCCCAGCAGCCGGGCGCGGGCGCCGTCCTCGGCGCGCAGGAAGCGGGCGAAGTCGCCCTGCGGCAACAGGACGACCTGGCAGAACTGCTCGCGGCTCATGCCGAGCAGCCGCGTGATCTCCTCGCCGATCTCGTCGTGGGAGCGGCTGAGCGCCTTCCACTCCGTGGCCCCGGCGGGCAGTTCGCGCAGCGCGCTGTACGCCTTCTCCCGGGTGAAGCCGGTGCCGCGCTTCTTGGGGCGGGGCTGCTCGGGGCGCCGGGTGATCTCCAGGCGCCGTTCGCCGGCGGTGAGTTCGAGGACGACCTCGGTGGGGGTGGCGGGGTCGGCGTGGTCGCTGCGCAGGGTGAGGCCGGCGCCCTGCCGGGCGCCGGGCACGCCGCCGTAGAGCGCGAAGCAGACCGCGTCGAGGACGGACGTCTTGCCCGCGCCGGTGGGCCCGTGGAGGAGGAACAGCCCCGCGCCGGCGAGCTCGTCGAAGTCGATGTGCTCGGTGCCGCCGAAGGGCCCGAAGGCGGTCAGGGTGAGCCGGTGGAGCCTCACGGGGTCACCTCGCGGGCGGCCTCGTCCAGGCGTACGGAGTCGAGCGCGGCGGTGAGGACGGCGCGCTCGGCCGCGTCGGGCCCGGCGCCGCCGCGTACGTGTGCCACGAAGTCCTCGGCGATCTGCTGGTCGGTGCGGCCGCGCAGCCGCGAGGCGTAGGAGGCGAGGGGGTCCTCGGGGGCCCGGTCGGGCTCGAAGACCAGGCTGAGGGTGTGGGGGAAGCGGCGGGTGAGCCGGGCCATGGGCTCGTGGGGGCGGTCGGGGTCGGTGAGGGTGGCCTCGATCCAGGCGTCCTCGTGCCGGTCGAGCCCCGGGTCGGCCAGGAGCTCCTCCAGCCGGCCGCGGATCCGGGCGAGGGGGCGCGGCACGGGGCAGTCGAGGCGCTCGGCGGTGACGGCGCCGTCCGCGTCGAGGTCGACCAGCCACATGGTCTTGCGGTGGTCGGCCTCGGAGAAGGAGTAGGCGAGCGGGGAGCCGGAGTAGCGGACGCGGTCGGTGATGGCCTGGCTGCCGTGGAGGTGGCCGAGGGCGGTGTAGTGGATGCCGTCGAAGACGTCGGCGGAGACGGCGGCGACGCCGCCGACGGTGATGTCGCGCTCGCTGTCGCTGGTGGCGCCGCCGGCGACGAAGGCGTGGGCGAGGACGACGGCGCGGGTGCCGGCGGGCCGTCCGGCGAGATCGGCCCGTACCCGGTCCATGGCGGCCCGGAGCACGGCGGTGTGCCCGGCTCCGGTGGCGCCCAGTCGCTCGCGGACGAGGGAGGGCTCGAGGTAGGGCAGGCCGTAGAAGGCGACGTCGCCGTGGTCGTCGGCGAGGAGGACGGGGGTGCCGCAGGCGTCGGGGTCGGTGCGCAGGTGTATGCCGGCGCGCTCGATGAGTCCGGCGCCGACGCCGAGGCGGCGGGGCGAGTCGTGGTTGCCGGAGATCATCACGGTGGGGACGGCGAGCTCGGCCAGCCGGTGGAGGGTTTCGTCGAAGAGCTCGACGGCCGCGAGCGGGGGCACGGCCCGGTCGTAGACGTCGCCGGCGACGAGCACGGCGTCGACGCGGTGCTCGCGGACGGTCCGTACGAGGTGGTCGACGAAGGCGCGCTGGGCCTCCAGGAGGTTCACGCGGTGGAAGGACCGTCCGAGGTGCCAGTCCGAGGTGTGCAGCAGTCTCACAGGACGGCTCCGGCCCGCATCGTCTCGTCCCCTCCGCTGTCGTCTCCGGTCCCGGTGGGCGCGTGCGTCGCACCTGTTCCGGACGTCACTCTGCCCAGTTCCGTCCCCCAGTTTCGCATCCGGGCGGGGGCCGGGCGGCACGATCGGCCGAACGCGGGCGACCGGAGACGGGTGGCGGACCGCCGTGCGTCAGACGTCGCCGTAGGCCTCCCCGCCCAGTTCCAGGCGAGCCGTGCCCGCCGTGCTGTCGGCGAGCCAGGCGCGGAAGGTCTCGACGTCCGCCTCGGGCAGCCCGATCTCGATGCTCACACCCGTGCCGTAGGTCACGTTCCGCACCTCGCGGCCGGTGGCGCGCAGTTCGTTCTCCAGCTTTCCGGCGCGCTGGTGGTCGACGGTGACGGTCGCGAGCCGGAAGCGGCGCCGGGTGATGGTGCCCAGGGTGTCGAGGGCCTCGCCGACCACCCCGCCGTAGGCGCGGATGAGCCCGCCGGCGCCGAGCTTGATGCCGCCGAAGTAGCGGGTGACGACCGCGACGACGTAGCGGGTCTCGCGCCGGACGAGCATCTGGAGCATGGGCACGCCCGCGGTGCCGCCGGGCTCGCCGTCGTCGCTGGCCTTCTGGACGGAGCCGTCGGCGCCGATGACGTAGGCCCAGCAGTTGTGGCGCGCGGTGGGGTGCTCCTTGCGGATCCGGGCGACGAAGGCCTGCGCCTCCTCCTCGGTCGCGGCGGGCGCGAGCGCGCAGATGAAGCGCGACTTGTTGATCTCGATCTCGTGCACGCCCTCGCGCGCGACCGTCCGGTATTCGTCGTGCATCCCGTAAGCCTAGTTCGTCCCCGGAACTCGTCCGGATCTTGGCCGGATCTGGTGGGTGATCCCGGGAATGGTGGGGACGGGGACGCTCGTTGAGCGGGCATGTACGCAGAACCGGGGATCATCCGGAAGATCATCGAGGGGACCGGCCCCACCTGGGCGGTGGTCGGTCTGTCAGCCAACGAGCGGCGCGCGGCGTTCGGCGTGGCCGAGTTCCTGCAGCGCCACGGCAAGCGCGTCGTGCCCGTGCACCCCAAGGCCGAGACGGTGCACGGCGAGCGGGGGTACGCCTCGCTCTCGGACATCCCCTTCGACGTCGACGTCGTGGACGTCTTCGTCCGCTCGGAGCTCGCGGGCGCGGTCGCGGACGAGGCGGTCGCGGTGGGCGCGAAGGCGGTCTGGTTCCAGCTCGGCGTGATCGACGAGGACGCGTACGAGCGGACGCGGGCGGCGGGCCTGTCGATGGTCATGGACCGCTGCCCGGCGATCGAGATCCCCCGGCTGCGCTGAGGCCCCTGTCTTTTCCCGATGTCCTTTCCCGAATCCCTTGGGAAATCCTGAAGTCCCCCCGGCGGGCGTGCGCTAGCGTCAATCCATGATCGTTCCGCGTATGGCCCGCCCCGAGGACGCCGCCGAGATCGTCCGCCTGCGTCGTCTGATGTTCGCCGAGATGAGCGGCGAGGACTCCCCCGGACCGTGGGAGGCCGCGGCCGAGGAGACGGCCCGGCGGCAGCTCGCGGAGACCGGGCGGCCGGGGCTCGTCGGCTTCGTCGTGGACGGCGAGCCGGTGGAGGGAGTGCCGCGGCTGGCGGCGTGCTGCGTCGGCCGGATCGAGGAACGGCTGCCCGCCCCGGGCCATCCGACGGGCCTGTTCGGCTTCGTCTTCAACGTGTGCACCGACGTCCCGTACCGGGGGCGGGGTCTCGCCCGTACGACGACGGAGGCGCTGCTCGACTGGTTCGCCGGGCAGGGCGTCACGCGCGTCGATCTCCACGCCTCCGAGGACGCCGAGCGGCTGTACCGCGGCCTCGGTTTCGCCGAGCACTCGCTGGCGCTGTCGCTCGACGTGTCGTCGCGGCGGCCGGCCGGCGCCGGGACGCCTCAGCGGGCGGGCGGCACGGCCACCGCCATGGTCATCCCGACCGGTTCGGACCCGTCGTTGCGGTAGACGTGCGGCACGTTCGCCTCGAAGGTGGCCGAGCTGCCGGCCGGCACCCGGTACTCCGTCCCGTCGACGACGAGGGTGAGCTCGCCGGCGGTGACCGTCAGCAGCTCGACCGTGCCGGGCGGGTGGGCGTCCGAGGCGCTGCTGTCGCCGGGCACGATGCGCCACTCCCACAGCTCCAGCGGGCCGCGCGCCTCGGTGCCGACGAGGAGCGAGGTGTGGCTGCCCGCCTCGGTGGACCACATCCGTACCGTCTGCTCCCGGGGGACGACCCGAACGCGGGCGCCCTGCTCGTAGTCCAGGAGCGTGGTGATGCTGACGCCCAGCGCGTCGGCGAGCTTGACCGTGGTTCCGACGCTGGGGTTGGTCCTGGCCTGCTCGATCTGGATGATCATGCCACGGCTGACTCCGGAGCGGGCCGCCAGGGCGTCGAGGGTGAAGTTGCGCTCGCCACGCCAGCGCTTGAGGTTACGGGCGAGTGACTGTGTGAGCTGGTCGAGGTCCGTCACGTTCGATCCCGTCCAATATATTTTTTCGCCAAGTTCAATCGAATGAACTACGGTGTCCCGGACTCCACTGTTCACCACACTGTACTGCGAGGTCCTTCCCATGACACCGGTCTTCGCCCTGGCCACCAGCCTCATGTGGGGGCTGGCCGACTTCGGCGGTGGGCTGCTCACCCGGCGCATGCCCGCCCTGACCGTGGTCCTGGTCTCCCAGCTGCTCGCCGTGGGCGCGCTGGGCTCGATCGTCGTCGCCACCGGCGGCTGGTCCGAGGCCGGCCCCCAGCTCTGGTACGCGGTCGCGGCCGGCGTCGTCGGCCCGGCGGCGATGCTCGCCTTCTACCGCGCCCTGGCCCTCGGCCCGATGGGCGTCGTCTCCCCGCTGGGCGCGCTCGGCGGTGTCGCGGTGCCGCTCGGCGTCGGGCTCGTCCTGGGCGAGCGCCCGGGCCTGCTCCAGGTGGCGGGCATCGCGGTCGCCGTCGCCGGCGTCGTCCTGGCCAGCGGCCCGGGCATGGGCGGCGCGCCCGTGCAGCGCCAGACCCTGGTGCTCACGCTCGTCGCCGCCTTCGGCTTCGGCTCCGTGATGGCGCTGATAGCCGAGGCCTCGCACAACCTCACCGGGCTCTTCCTCGCCCTGTTCGTCCAGCGTCTGTGCAACGTGGCGGTGGGTGCGGGCGCCCTCTACGCCTCCGTCCGCCGGGGCGCCCCGGCGCTGCCGGAGGACGGCTGGCAGGGCATCCGCTCGGCGCTGCCCGCGCTCGCCTTCGTCGGCCTGGCCGACGTGGCCGCGAACGGTACGTACAGCATCGCGGCCAACAACGGCCCGGTGACCGTCGCCGCCGTCCTCGCCTCCCTCTACCCGGTGGTCACCGCGCTGGCGGCCCGGGGTTTCCTGAGCGAACGGCTGCGCGGGGTGCAGGCCGCGGGCGCGGGCCTGGCGCTCGTGGGAACGGTCCTGCTGGCGACGGGCTGACGGAACCGTCCGCGAGTCCACGGGTCCTCGAGTCCCCGAGTCCCCGCCCCTTCGGTCACGAAGGGGCGGGGGCTTTGTCGTATGCCATCCCCGATGCGCGCCAGCGGCTGGGAGGCAGGGCGGTCTGGCGCTGGAAGAACGTGGTGAAGTTGGCGGAATCCCCGAAACCGAGGTGCTCGGCGACGCGCGCGACGGGCAGGTCGGTGTGCGCGAGCAGCCGCTTGGCCTCCAGCAGGATCCGCTGGTCGAGGAAGTGTTTCGCTCCCAGGCCGGTGGCGGCGCGGACCGCCCGGGTCAGGGTGCGTGGGTCGTAGCCGAGTTGGCGGGCGTAGTCGGTGACGTGGTGCTGGTGGGCGAAGCGTTCCTCCACCGCGGCCCGGTAGCGGCGGAAGACCGTGTGGTTCCCGGCGTCGGCGGCGGGTGGCGAGGCCGACGCCGGGGGCCGGACCCGCAGGACGAGTGCGGAGAGCAGGTGCACCAGTATGGGTGGCGAGGCCAGCTCCGGGTGGGCCACGGCCGTCGCGTGCTCGTGGCTCAGGTGATCGGCCGCGCGTACGCTCAACCGCCAGCCGAGGTCGTCCTCCAGCCGCCGGCTGGTAGGGGCGAAGACATCGGCAGCCGCCTGCCCCGCAGGGCCCGAGACGGGCAGGAAGCCCGGCTCGAACAGGACCAGCGGTCCCTGCACCTCTTCGACGTCGGTCCAGCGGTGCACGACGCCCGGCCGGATCCATACGACGGTCCGTTCCCGCAGCGGGTGGTCCACGAAGTCGGCCGTGTGCCGGCCGGCGCCCGAGGTCACCAGCGCCAGGACGTGGAAGTCCGGCCGTTGGGGCAGGGCGCGCCGGCGGGCAGGGTCCATGGTCCGCAGCTGTTCGAAGCTGAGCACCTCGACCCCGCGCCCCGCGTCCGAGGCCGGGGTGTAGCGCAACTGCCGGACCGAGGGAGGCTGTCCGTTTTCCACAAGGATCATGTGCCTTTCGACCGGGTCTCTTCGGTGCGGGAACCATAGCGTGAGGTCATGACGACTACGGAAACAACAACTCACCCCGTTCCCGTGAGCGGTGGCGCGATCGGCGTCCGCAAGCAGGGGCGACGAGGGCCGGCGTTGGTGTTCGTGCACTACTGGGGCGGATCGGCCGGTACCTGGGACGCGGTCGTGGGGAAGCTGCCGGCCGACTCCGCGACGGTCCGCTTCGACCAGCGCGGGTGGGGTTCGTCGCGGACCCTGCCGGGCCCGTACCACCTCGACCGGCTCGCCGACGACGTCATCGACGTGATCGAGGGGCTCGCTCTCGACAGGTTCGTCCTCGTCGGGCATTCGATGGGCGGAAAGGTGAGCCAACTCGCCGCCGCGCGCCACCCGGAGGGCTTGGCGGGCCTGGCGCTGGTGGCTCCCGCGCCGCCGCAGCCGCCGGCTTCCGTGACCGCGGAATACCAGCGGTTCCTCGCGCACGCCTACGACTCGGCGCGGACGGTCGAGGAGGCGCTCGACCACGCCCTGACCGCCACCCGCCTTGAGGGCACCGTCCGGAACGCCGCCGTCCGGGACAGCCTGGCCAGTGGCGAGGCCGCGCGCGAGGAGTGGCCGCTGCGAGGCATCGCCGCCGACATCACGGACGCGGCCAGGGCGATCAGCGTTCCCGTCCTCGTCCTGGCCGGGGAGGACGACCGGGTCGAGCCTCCTCACGTCCTGCGCGAATGCCTGCTGCCCCACGTGCCGCACGCCCGGTTCGACACCGTCCCCGGCAGCGGGCACCTGCTGCCCCTGGAGGCCCCCGAAGCCGTCGCGGCGGCCCTGGCGGACTTCGCCGCCGGCCTCAGCCGCTGACCGGCGCGCTCACCTGGACCGTCGCCGCGTTCGTCTACACCTCGCGGTGGGCCTTCGCCAGTTCCAGGTACATCGTGGCGTTGAGCCGGATGTGCTCGCGCTCCTCCTCGGTCAGCTCCCGGCGCACCTTCGCCGGAACGCCCGCGACCAGCGAGCCCGGCGGCACCCGCATGCCCTGGGGGACGAGCGCCTGCGCGGCGACCAGCGAGCCGGCGCCGATCACGGCGCCGTTGAGGACGGTCGCGCCCATGCCGATCAGGACGTCGTCCTCGACGGTGCAGCCGTGCAGCACGGCGTTGTGCCCGACCGTCACCCGCTCGCCGACGCGCACCGGGAAGCCGGGGTCGACGTGCACGGTGCAGTTGTCCTGGATGTTGCTGTCGGCGCCCAGTTCGATGGGACCGCAGTCGGCGCGGAGCACGGCGTGGTACCAGATACTCGACCCGGCCGCGAGGGTGACGTCGCCGAGCACGACGGAGGTCGGGGCCGTGAAGGCCTCCGGGTCGACCGCGGGTTCCCTGCCCGCCACCGCCTTGACCAGCGCCCGTTCCGTCATCGTCTGACCCCTCCCTCGCTTCGCCGGCGCCTTCCGCGCCCCGGTAACGGTAACCCCCGTGGCCCGTAAGCGATCAAGACCTGCCGGGGCGGGGCTCAGCCGGAGGGCCCGGGTACGCCGAAGGCCCCCGGTGGCGAACCGGGGGCCTTCGGTACGACGCTCTCGTCCTCGTCACTCCGCGGCGGCGACGGCCTCGGCCTCGGTGGGCCGGCCGGCGGTCGCCTCGTCCTTGCTCGCGGCCTTCTTGGCCTTGATCCGCATCACCACGAAGGAGCCCAGGCCGAAGAGGAGCGCGGCCACCAGGCCGAGCCAGGAGAACTTCCCGATCCACTCCTCGGCGACCTTGCCGACCGTGTAGATCAGCGCCACCGTGCCGCCGGCCCAGACGATGCCGCCGAGGACGTTCGCGATGAGGAACTTCCAGTACGGCATCTTCAGCACACCGGCCAGCGGACCGGCGAAGATCCGCAGCAGGGCGATGAAACGGCCGACGAAGACGGCCCACATGCCCCACTTCGTGAACGCCTTCTCGGCCGTGGCCACGTGGTGCGGGCCGAAGTGCTTGGGGAACTTGCGGCCCAGCCAGTCCAGCAGCGGCTTGCCGCCCTTGCGGCCGATCAGATAGCCGATGGAGTCACCGATGATCGCACCCGCCACGGCGCACCCGCCGAGCACGTACGGGTTGATGTGGTCCTGCGAGGCGGCGAGCAGCGTGGCACTGACGAGCACGATCTCACCGGGCAGCGGGATGCCCAGGCTCTCCAGCCCGATCACTCCGCCCACCAGGAGGTAGACGGCGATGGCCGGAACTGTCTCGAGCCACTCCTGGATGTGCAACGCCGGATCCTCCCCGGTTGACGACCCGCTCGCGCGCGGCCTGATGTGTACGACCTGCCTCCGGCGCGCCATGTCGCGCGTCCCGGAAGCCTACCTGGAGGTGAAGACTCGGATCCGGGTCCGCTGGTTGAGGCGGGACGGTCACATCTTCGCCACACTGTCTCCCCTCGCGGGTGCCGTCCGGCTCAGGCGGCCTCCCGGGCCGTGTCGGCGTCCAGGGCGGCGCTGAGCCAGGCGTGGGCGGAGCCGGCGGTGGGCTCGGGCGGGCCGGAGGGCGGGCTGATCAGCTCGGCGACGAGCCCCCAGTAGTGGTCGATCCGCGGATCCGCGGCGAGCTGGCCGCCGAGCAGCCGGCGGAAGGCCGGGCTGTCGGGCGTGCCACGGGCGTGGGCGTAGGCGGAGACGAAGCAGTCGAGCGCCTCGCCGGGCCGCGCCGGGCGCCCCGCCCGCAGCTCGGCCGAGGCCAGCGCGTACGCCTCGATCAGCCCGTCGTAGAGCACGGCCGGGCGGTAGCCCTCCTCGGGCCGGTGGACGGCGGGCCGGTTGTCCGTGCCGTCGCAGTCGCCGGAGACGAAGGCGTGCAGCCGGGCGAAGGCCAGCACCTGGGCCGGGGTCGGGTCCTCGGGGGGCTGGGGCACGGCCTGGTCGATGATCGCGGAGGTGAGCCGGGCCGGGAGCCTCGGGGGGATCCAGGCCCGCCAGAAGCGCACGAGCGAGGTCGTGCTGGGCGGGGCGGAGACGGAGCCGATCAGCAGCAGCCGGTCGGCGCGCTCCTCGGCCGGGCAGTCCCGGAGCAGGTGGAGGGCGGCCTCGCGCCAGCGCAGGGCGGCCATCCGCGAGCCGATCTCCCGCAGCCGCTCGGCGATGACGTCCTCCAGGGCGCCGTCCAGGGGGTTGTCGGCGGCGTCCTCCCGGCCGAGGACCCGGCCCACGTCCGGGACCGGCAGGTCCAGGGTGCGCAGCGAGCGGATCAGCCGGAGCCGGTCGAGGGCCTCGGGGCCGTACCGGCGGTGGCCGCCGGTGCTGCGCCCGGCCTCGGGCAGCAGGCCGCGGTCGGAGTAGAAGCGGACGGTCTTGACGGTGGTGCCCGCGCGTTCGGCGAGCTCTCCGATGCTCCATGTGTCGTCGGCGGACACGCCCTTGAACCTCCCCCAGCTGGAGCTCTTACCGTACCGGCGAGCGCGGGCGGCCTGATGATCGGCCGGCCTGTGGACGATCGTTGACGAGGAGACGCACATGACGGCATTCGTCCTGGTATCCGAGGCCTTCACCGGCGGCTGGATCTGGCAGGAGGTGGCCGCGGGGCTGCGGTCGGCGGGGGCGGAGGCGCACCCGGTGACGCTCACGGGGCTGGGCGACCGGGCCCTTCCGGCGGGACGGGGAATCGACCTGGAGACGCACATCGGGGACGTGGTGCGGGCGGTCGACGACGTGGACGCCCCGGAGGTGGTGCTGGTCGGGCACGGTTACGGCATCCATCCGGTGCTCGGCGCCGCCGGCCGCCGCGCGGGGCGCGTGGCCCGGATCGTCTATCTGGACTCCGGTCTGCCGCAGGACGGTGACGCGCCGCTCAAGGTGGTGCCGGACCCGGCCGTCCACGAGCTGCTGGCGGGGCGGGAGGGGGGCGACGGGCTGGTTCCCGCACCGGCGCTCGACGAGTGGAAGCGCTGGGGGAGCCTCGACGGCGTCCCGCAGGAGGCGCTGGAGCGGCTGAGCCGGCTCGCCGCGCCGCAGCCGGCGGGCACGTTCACCCAGCCGCTGCGGCTGGCGGAGGAGGTCCGAGGTCTGCCGACGACCGGTGTGCTGTGCAACGCCAACGGTTCGAGCATCGAGATGGTCGAGGCGTTCGTGCGGCTCGGCGACCCCAAACTGCGGGCGCTCGTCGATCCCCGGGTGAGCTTCTTCGAGCTGCCCACCGGGCACTGGCCGATGCTCTCGTGCCCCGCCGAGCTGGCCGGGGTGCTCACGCGGGCCGCCGCGGGCGAGGGGCACCGGCTGTCGGTGGACGAGCTGCCTCCGGAGGCGACGTTCCTGTTGGACGTGCCGGAGCGGCCCCGCGAGCGGGTGGGGCGGGTCGACCTCCACCTTCCGGACGCCGACGGGCCCCGTCCGGCGGTGGTGTTCGTCCACGGCGGCCCCTTCCCCGCCGGCCTGCGGCCGACGCCCCGGGACTCTGCCACCTTCACCGGGTACGGCCGGTACGCGGCGAGCCTGGGCGTGGTGGGCGTGACGGTGGATCACCGGCTGCACGACCTGGCCGATTTCGGGCGCGCGGCCGAGGACGTCGCGGCGGCGGTGGAGCTCGTCCGGGCCGATCCGCGCGTCGACGGGGAGCGCGTGGCGCTCTGGTTCTTCTCCGGCGGCGGGCTGCTGTCGGCGGACTGGCTGTCGGCTCCCCCGTCGTGGCTGCGCTGTGTGGCCGCGACGTACCCCGTCCTCGCGCCGATGCCGAACTGGCCGGGAACCGTGCCGGACCGCTTCCGCCCCGCCGAGGCGATACAGCGGGCGGGCCGACTGCCGTTCGTGCTCAGCCGGGTGGAGCTGGAGCGGCCGGAGATCGCGGCGACGGTCGTCGAGTTCCTGGCCGCCGCCGAGAAGTGCGCGGCCCCCGTCGAGATCGTCGATGTACCGCTCGCCCACCACGGGTTCGAGACGCTCGACCACACCGAGGAGACGCGGGGAGCGGTGGAGCGGGCGATGGGGGCGGTGCTGGGGCACTTGGGGGGCTGATCCGGAGGGGCGGGAAAAGGGAAGGGCCCCTCCGCCGCTGGGGGCGGCGGAGGGGCCTATGAGGGCGGGTGCGGTTACACCTGGGGGGCGGCGAGGCCCATGGCGATGAAGTGGAACGGCAGGCGGCCCCACGTCCCACTCGTGCTCGCCGTGTAGATCACGGCCGTGGTCGTGGAGACGCTCGCGACCGTGACGATCGCCGTCGCGCTGCCCTGTGCCGCGGTGGCCACGACAACGGGCGGAGAAGTGAAGGGGCGGGTGAACGTGATCGTGAAGGTCGAGGTCCCTCCCCAGACCGCGGTGAACCCGGAGCCCGAGATGATGTTCGCGTTGGCCCCGATGGTTCCGTACACCCGCCGCTCCACCGGCTGCGGCGCGCTCACGCGGAAGCTCAGCTTCGCCGAGGTGGCGCCGATGGTGAGGCCGTCCGTGACGGTACGGTCGCCGGGGGCGGCGGTGGGCGCCGCCAGAACGTTGACGGAGTAGAAGCCCTCCGGCTTGTTACCGATCCCCTCGGCCTTGAAGCGCACGAGACGCCCGTCGGGGTCACGGCTCTCGATCGGCAGCGGCCGGTTGACACCGGAGTCCAGGTTGATGAAGCGGATCTCGCCGGTCGGGGGGAAGACCAGGCCCTCGGGGAGCTTCACCTGGATGATCTCGCCGGGGCCGACGGGGTTGCCGTCGACGTACACCTCGATCGTGAACGAGGCGTTGGCCCCCGGCTGGAGGATCAGCGGAGTCGGGTTGCCCTGGGTGATGTGGAATGCCATGTCTCTTCCTCTGTTTCCTTCTTCTTGTTGTGTGGTCACCCGTTGGTGACGGGTGCCTCGTACGGGAGCCGGTCGCCCGGGGTGACCCGGTGGTAGGCCGCGAGTTGCGCGGCGGCGATCCGGTCCCAGTCCAGGTGGGCCACTGTCGGTGGCCCCTTCGCGCCCAGGGCCGCGCAGCGGGCGGGGTCGCGGGTGAGGGTGACGAGTGCGGTCGCGTAGGCGTGGAGGTCGCCGGGCGGGACGCGTACGCCCACGTCGTCGGTGACCAGGTCGCGCAGGCGGGGGATGTCGAAGGCGAGCACGGGGGCGCCGGTGGCCAGGGCTTCGGCGGCGACCATGCCGAAGGTCTCCTGGCGGCTGGGCACGCATACGAGACGGGCTGAGGCCAGGAGGTCGAAGCGGGCGGGTCCGTCGACGCGGCCGAGCCAGCGGACGCGGTCGGCGACGCCGAGTCCGTCGGCCAGAGCACGGGCGTCGGCGGCGTGGGGGCCGTCGCCGGCGATGTGGAGGTCGGCGGTGGTGCGGGGGGCGGCGAGGGCGTAGGCGCGCAGCAGCAGGTCCAGGCCCTTGGAGGTGGTCTCCAGGCGGCCGAGGTAGAGGACGTGGTCGCCGCGTTCGGTGCGGGGACGGGTGAACGCGGCCCGGTCGACGCCGTTGGGGATCACCTCCACCTGCGCGGCCGGGTTGCGGCGGCGCAGCTCGGCGCCGAGGTCGTCACTGACCGCGAGCAGCGTGCTGTGGGAGCCGAGCCCGCGTCGCTCGACGGCGTCGAAGGGCAGGTGGAACTCGCGCGCCTTGTCGGCCGCGAACAGCCACTGCACGAGCCCGACGACCGGTCTGCGGGTCAGGTGGGGGACGCAGACGGACGAGAACGGGGCGGCGAAGTCCTCCACCACGACATCCGGGTCATGACGATGCGTCAGCCATCCGAGCCGGGTGACGACGACGGTGAAGTAGGCGATCTGGGAGGCGAAGCGGCTGCGGGCGAGCGGCCCGGGGCGCGCGGGCAGCGGTACGTAGCGGACGCCGTCGCGGACGGTCTCGGTGGCGCCGGGCCACGGGGCGACGACGACGGTCACCTCGACGCCACGTGCGGCCAGTCGCCGGTTGACCTCGTGGGTGCGGACCGAGCCGCCGCCCGCGCCGGGCCGCCGGGGGTCCTCGAAGCCCAGGTGGAGCACGCGGTACGGGCCGGGGCGGCGGGGTCGTACGCGGATCGCGAGCGCCGCGCCGGCCAGGACGGCGAGCACCGCGAGGGCCCACGGCACGGGGTACGGCCGGAGGGCGAGCAGCGCGCAGCAGGCCACGGCGGCCGTGGCGAGCGGTGCGACGGCCCCCGTCGCCGGGCCGAGCCCGGGGACCCGGCGCCGTGCCCGTACGACCGTCACCAGTGCGACGGCGCAGGTCACGGTGGCCGAGCACCAGGCCAGGGTCAGTGGGTGGGCGGCGGTGAGCGCGTAGCCGGCGCCTCCGGCCAGGCAGCCGAGCCCCAGCGTCACGACGGCCGGCCGGGCCGGGCCCCAGGTCTGGAACACGACGCTCGCCACGGTGATCGTGGCGCCCGCGAACCCGGCCAGGGCCAGCGGCGGCAGCAGCGCGGCCGACGCGGTGTAGTGCTGAGGCAGCACAAGCCCCACGATCGTGTCGGGGAAGGTGGCGATCGTGACGGTGAGGGCGGCGCCGGTGATCCAGTGCAGCCGCAGCGCGGTACGGAAGTGGGCACCGCCCGCCGGGGACGGGCCGGTCGCGAGACGGGGGAAGACGACGGTGGCCAGGGCTGTCGACAGGAAGAGCGGTACCCGGGCGAGGACGAGCAGGGCCTGGTACGGCGCCAGGCCGGCCGATCCGCCCCGCACCGCCGTGGCGACCACCACGTCCAGCGTGAACAGCACACAGGCCAGGACCTGGATGCCGCCGATGGTGGCGGCGTGCCGCCATAACCCGTGGTGTTCGGGGGCCGGATCGGTCGGCCCGCGCCCTGTCAGATCCCCTCGTAGGGCCACGAGCCCGGCGGCGGCCGTGACGCCCGCACCGGCGGCGAAGGCGCCGACGGCCCCGGCGCTCCCCCATCCGGCCGCGACGGCCCCGACGGTGACGGCGATACGGACGGCCACCTCGGCGGCCCGCAGCGCGGCCAGCCCGGCGAACCGCTCCCGCCCCTGGAGGTACCCGGCCCCCACCGAGTTGAGCCAGAGCGTCACACATGCCGCCGCCAGTCCGGCGAGCGGGCCCGGTCCGGCGTACGAGGCGACGGCCCCGCACGCCGCGGCTGCTGTCAGGAAGGCCAGGCCGAGCGCCAGCCACAGACAGCTGCGCACCGACGCCCTTCGGCGTGCGCTGCCCGGGGCACTGTCCGCGATCTCACGGGCCAGCACCCAGGGAATCGTGGCACCGGCGAGGGTACCGACGCTCAGCAGCACTGAGGAGACGGCGGCGTAGACGGTGAAGTCGGGGGCGGGCAGGCGGTGGACGAGGAACAGGGAGAGTCCGTAGTTGCCCATGCCGACCAGCACGGCGGAGAGGGTGAGGTACGCGGCTCCGTGCGCACTCCCCTGCTCCGGGGCGACGGCAGGAGCGGCGGTCGTCGTCACCATCGTCATCCCGCCTTTCCGGAACCGGAGCCGGCGACCAGAGCCCGGACGTCGTACACGCGCAGCGCGCCGACGGTCCTGCCGCGTTCGCTGTGGACGAGCCGGGCTTCGCGCTCGAGCACTCGGGGCAGCGCGGAGCCGATCCGCGCGTAGCCCTGTTTCACGAGTTCGGTGGAGAGCACGAGGTAGTCGACGCGGTCGCGCCTGAGGTCGGCCGTGGTCCGCCAGTCGGCGAGCCGGGCGCCGGGCAGGACGAACGACGCGCCCTCGTCGGTGGCCGCGACGACGCTGCCCTCGGGCAGGTGGGCGCGGGACCAGGCCAGGGTCCGCCGGAGGGCGTCGTCGTGGCCGGTGTGGACGCGTGCCCAGACGACGGCGTTCACGGTCAGGGCGAGGGCGGCGAGCACGGCGACCGCCCTGGTGGCCGTGGACCGGTCCTGGAGGAGGATGTCGGCCGCGAGTGCGAGGGCGGCGGTGCTGGTGACGACCAGCGGGTAGAACATCTGCTCCTCAAGGGTGCCCACCGCCATCGCGTACAGCAGGTGCAGCAGGGTGCACGCGGCCCACGCCGTGATGAGGGTCCGCGCGGGGCGGCCCGTGAAGAGCCCGGGGCGCCGGGCGCGGCACCACAGCAGCCAGGCGGTCGCGGCGGTGCCGAGGGCGATCAGCGCGTAGGGGACGGCGAACCAGCCGAGCTGGACGAACAGCCGGTCGGTGAAGGTGACCGAGCCGTCGTCGCTGTTGAAGCCGCTGATCTGTTTGACGCCCAGGGCACGGGCGACGCCGTCGGTCTTTTGCGCCCACCACGGCGCCCAGTTGCCGGTGGCGGCGGTCGTCACGACGTAGACCGCGTATCCGGCGGCGGTGACGGCGGCCGCCGTCAGCCGGATCCGCCGCGCTTCGCCGCGCGCGGTGATCCCCAGGACGGTGACGGGTACGAACGTGCCCAGCGCGTAGGGCTCCTTGGTGGTCACCGCGAGGGCGAACAGCAGCCCGGCGCCCACGCCCGTGGCGACCCGGCCGCGCGGGGTCGCCGGGGTGCGGGCGAGCACCAGCATGCCGAGCGCGGCGGCGGCCGTGGCCTGCGACTCCAGCATGACGCGGCTGTCGAAACGGTTCAGGAACGGGTCCAGTGCCAGGAACAGCCCGGCGAGCAGAGCCAACGGTCCACGGACGGCGCGGCGCAGCAGGGCCGTGACCGCGACGACGGTCAGCGCACCGGTGGCAGCCACAACGGGCCGCAGGTCCAGCACCTGGTGGAGCAGGTCGCCGGAGGCCCTGCCGGTGAGGCGGATGAAGGCGGCCAGCAGGGCGAAGAGGGCGGGTGGGTGGAGTGCGAAGAACTGCCCGTCGAAGACGGGGCCTTGGCCGTCGGCGAGGTGGCGGCTGATGGCGGTGTAGTAGAGCTCGTCGACGTGCACGTCGTACGAGCGACCTATGCCGGCCAGCCGCAGGGCGAGTGAGAGGGCGAAGAGGGCACCGAGTACGGCGGCCCGTGTGGTGGCGCGGCGGTGGCCCGGTTCATGCCGCCGCGCCCGGGCAGGGGGGTGGGCCTGCCAGCCAAGGATGTCGTAGTGGCGAGCAAGGCGGATGGACACTCGGGTGTCCCCGGTGTCGATGCCGATGCGGGCCAGGACGGCTTCGGCGTCCCGTTCGTCGGCGCCGAGCAGCAGGATGCCGGGGCGGGGGCCGGTGAGGTCGATGAGGTCGGTGGTGCGGAGGGCGGCGAGGTCGGCGCGTTCGAGAAGCTCGGCCGGGGCACGGACGATGGTGCACGCGTCGGTGACGGTGCGCCGCTCGGCGGCCTTTCCCCGGCCGGTGCGGCGCAGCCGGCCGTCCTCGGCGGTGAGTGCGGCAAGTAGGTGGGCGGCGGTGGCCGTCCAGCTGAACCTGGTGGCCCACGCCCGGCACTCGGCCTCCCAGCGGGCGGCGTCCTGCGGCGACTCGACGGCGCGCAGGGCCTTGGCGAGGCCGGAGGCGAGGTCGTCGTCGGGGCCCAGGAGCCAGCCGGTGGCGTCGTGGCGGACGGTGTCGCGCAGCCCGGGGACGTCGTAGGCGAGGGCGGGCACCCCGGCGGCCGCGGCCTCCATCACCGACAGGCCCCATCCCTCGGCGAGGGAGGTGGTGGCGGTGATCCACGCGGAGTCGACGAGGACGTCGCGCTCCTCCTGCGGCTCACGGCCGTGGAGGACGACGCAGTGGCCGACGCCGAGTTCGGCCACGAGCGCGGTGAGGGCGTCGCGGGCCTCGCCGTCGCCGATGATGTGCAGTTCGGCGCCGGGCAGTTCGCGGCGGAGGGCGGGCATGGCGCCCACGAGCCGGTCGACGCGCTTCTGTGTGACGAGCCTGCCGACGCAGACGACGCGCGGCGTGGGCGTACGGTGGCGCGGCCGGGTGGGGGGCAGGGGCGTGTCGAGGCCGGCGGGCGCGAAGTGGACCGGTCCGCGCACCGCGAGCCGCCGACGGATCTCGGCACGGGTGGAGGGCGAGACGGCACACACCGCGCGCCGCCCGTACACCAGCCCGCTGCCCCGCCCCTCCAGCCAGCGACCGAAACCGGCGACGGGCCGGGGGAACCACAGGGCGAACTGGCCCTGGTGGACGTGGTGGATGAGCAGCACCACGGGGGTGCGGCGGTGCACGACGAGGGGGGTGAAGAAGGGGATGCCGTTCTGCGAGTCGATGACGGCGTCCACCGAGCGGCGGTGGCCCAGCAGCCACAGCAGGACGAACAGATAGACGGTGAACCGGCCGCCGCCACGAACCACTGTGCCGAAGCCGGTGTCCTCGCGACGGTCGGTGCCCTGGGGGCGGGAGGTCAGGTAGGTGACGCGGACGCCCGCGTCGTGGAGCTGCCGGGCGACTTCCTGGCAGTACAACTCGGCGCCGCCCGCTTGCGGGTGGCGGCCGTCACGCCAGTTGCACACGACGACGTGGCGGCCGCGCCAGTCCTGGGTGGCGGGGAGGGCGGCTCGTAAGTCCGTCGGGCTCATCCTGCCCCCTCGGTCGCGGGGGCGGCGGGGGCGTGGTGGACGACCCGGGGCGGGAGGCGGTGCATGGTCCGGTGCAGCCGCCACAGTTCACCGGCCACGCGGTACCCGTCGGCGAACGGACGGAAGCTGGAACCCTCCTGGTCGCTCCAGACGACCGGGAACTCGGCCAGGCTCAGCCCGAGGGCGCGGGCACGGGCGATCACTTCGAGGTCGAAGGCGAAGCCGGTGGTGGTGACGTCGGCGAAGATCCGCCGCGCGGCGCCGGCCTCGAAGAACTTGAACCCGCACTGGGTGTCCTTGACCGGCCCGGAGAACCGTCGTGTCGCCAGCCGGAACCCGGCCCCGCCGAGCCGCCGCAGGGCGGGCTGCCGGACGGGGACGCTCGCCCCGGTGCAGCGGCGGGAGCCGATGACGACCTGCCGGCCCTGCCGCAGCAGGGCGACCGCGTCGTCGATCGCGGTGGCGGGGGTGGCGAGGTCGGCGTCGCAGAAGCCGACCCAGCGTGCCTTGGTGGTGACCATTCCCCTGGCCACCGCGGCCCCTTTGCCACGGCGGGAGCAGCCGGTGACGGTGATGGGGATGCCGGAGGCGGCGAGCCGGTCCACGCACTCGGCCGTGCGGTCGCTGCTGCCGTTGTCGACGACGCGCAGCGAGGCGCTCACGGGCATGACCCTCAGATGGTCGGCGAGGGCGAGCACGGTGGGGGCCAGGCGCCGCTCCTCGTTGTAGGCCGGGATGACCAGTTCGAGATCGTGCGCGGCGCCGGCCGGCGTGGGGCCGGTCGCGGGTAACACGGGAAAGGGGACGCGGGCGTCGTCCTCACCCGGCGGGGTCGCTGCTGCATGGGGCGTACTCATGGCTTGGGGCGTCTCCTTGTGCGATGACGTGCGGGCGCGCGGGAGCCGATGGCCCGCCATCGCGGGGGCGGACTTACGGGCGGGGCCACCGGCTCCGTCGGGCGGTTACCGGGTGGTGGCGCTGAGCCGTACGTGGGCGAGCAGCATTCCGGAGCTGCCGTCGGGGTTGGCGTCGAGCTCCGGGTCGAAGCCGGACCGCCCGGGGTTGGCGAACCGCACGGTCACCGCGGTGACGCCCTGGGGCACCCGGAAGGGCAGCCGACGCTCGCGCCAGCCGGGGTCGTTGAGCTTCTTGTCGGGGTCGTGGGAGGCCGCGGCGCCCTTGCCGGTGTAGTACTGGACGTAGTCGTCCCAGGCCAGAGCGGTCTCGGCGCCCGGCTTTCCGTACCGCACCTCGGCCCTCAGGCAGGTGGGCCGGCGGCAGGGCTCCTCGGGGTTGGGCAGGACGTGGTAGCCGGTGTGGAACGCGAGCTCGTACGCGGCGCCGGGGGTGACATCGACGGTCTGCTCGATGAAGCCGCAGGTGTTGTCGCCGTTGATGTCGACGACGTTCTCACCCTTGTCGAAGGGGGGCTCGGCGGCGGCCGGGAACTGGCCGTCGGCGTCACCGTTGATCAGGTCGACGAGCCGGCCGGGCTCGCCCGTCTTCGAGGCCGCCCAGACGCCCCGTCCCGTGTACTGGCCGACGGTCCACGCGTCGAGCTTCCGGGCCTCCCGCCCGTAGAGGACTCCCTCCAGGGGGCGCCAGTCACCGCCGGGCCGGAAACGGACGTCGGTGAAGCCACCGTTCTTGATCAGGTTCCCGGGCACGGGCCGGGGCCGGGGCGGCCCGACCTGGATGCGCAGTGGCGCGGTGGCGGTCCCGATCCCCAGCCGGCCCCACAAGAGGTCCTCCAGGGCGTCGGGCAGCACCTGGATGTTGACGGAGTAGTAGCCGTCGGCCTCGTCGGACTGGTCCCCGAGACGGATGGAATGGTTGAACTGAAGCCGTCGGTTCGCCGCGTCGTAGGGCAAGCAGGCGAGTTCCTCCCGCGACTTCTTCGGCGGGTGGTAATAGACCTTCCCGTCCTTGGGGAACGCCGTCCCCACCGGGAACTCCACCCAGAGCATTTCCTTCTTGCCGCTGATCGGCGCACTATCGGGCGTCAGCCGGAGGTCTATCGCGAAGAACTCCTGCTGCTCCCTGGCGAGACGTGCCGGCACGGGTAACGCCTGAGCAATGACGAAGGGCATTCGATCCACCTCTCACTTGTCCGTTCGAGCCGGGGAAGACATTACCGGTGAGCCGATAAAGAAATGCAAAACGGAGCAGTCCGCTTCGGTAAACGCCGCGGTATCGAGCCAGCGGAGCGTCGTAGATCCCGTGTTGCTGATCTTGAGAATCACAGATCCGGTTACCGCCGCGGCCAGCAGGACGTCAAGGTGGCCTTGACCAGGCATAAACACCTGTAAACACCCTTGGGTGGAAGCGGCTCAAAAAGGACGCCAATAAAGTTGAATCCACACCGGAATCAGGGGCTGACCGAAACCCGACGGCGGGTTCCTCATCGATTTGGCAGATGCGCTGCGAGCCGTGCTACCAATGACCCGGCAAGCTGCCCGGCGCCGAATTCACCGGCGCGGCGGACGGCATCATTTCCGAGTCCCATCGGAGGAAAAGACATGGCACTTTCCTTCAAGTCCAAGGAATTCCAGCTCCGCCTCACCCCGAGCGGGCAGGACGCGACGGTGGAGTACGACTTCGAATTCCCCGGCGAAATCCGGCAGGACGACGACGGCTACGTTGTCGATGCAGCGATCAAGTCGTTCAAGTTCGACAACTACTACGGGAGCGTCCCGGAGGACTGGGAGATCGGTGGCGAGTCCATCGTCCTCGAGGTGAAGAACCGGGCCCGCCGCAAGGCCACGATCCTCGTGCGCGCCAACATACGTCCGCAGGAAGCGGTCAAGATGAATCCGGCCTTCCAGTTCATTGCGACCGTCAACGTGCTCGCCATGGCAGATCTCAAGGGTTCCACCTCCTGACCGGCGCTGACGGAGCCTGACAATCGAACGGTCACCGCCTGCCTACCCCTGAGGCGGTGACCGGGGTCGCGAACCGATGAAGGCCCCACCCGGGCGACCGGGTGGGGCCTTTGGACTGAACGCGGTTGCCAGCAGACTCAGCCACGCCAGGCCCGTGACAACGCCGATGAGCGCTGCCGGCAGAGCGGCACCGCCGCAGCGAACCCGATGGCTTCGCTGCGCCTGCCGTTCGGCTTCGGGCGAGTGAGTTCGCCCAGCGGCCCGCCGCACTCCCCGAGCCCGGGCAGCAGCCCGCGCCCGCAGCTCGCGGTCGCGGCGGCGCCGGGAACCGTCCGGTCAGGTGCGGGCGATCAGGGCGTACCGTTCGTCCGTCACCGGGCCGCCCCACAGGTCGGGGTCGTCGCTGAGGTCGTCGACGCGTACGTCGGTGGCGAGGGGGCGGACGGCGGCCGCGAGTTCCTCGGCGGCGATTCCCCCGGTGCCACGGGAGGGTTTCGGCTCCGGCCACGTACGGCACACCGCTCTGGCCGGCCTCGCGCCAGCGCCCTTCGACCAGGAGGAGGGTGCCGCCGGGGCGCAGCCGCGCGGTCCACTGGCGCAAGGCGGCGTGCGGGTCGGGCAGGGTCCACAGCAGGTGCCGGCAGACCACCGCGTCGAAGAGGTCGTCACCGGTGGGCGGGACCGCGGCGTCCCCGACGAGGAACCGGCCCTCAAGACCGGCGGCGGCGTCCCAGTAGGCGGTGATGGCGTCGGCGTCGGTCATGGCGTGCATCTTGTCAGCCGCCACTGACAACGCCCGAGACCTGCGAACCCATACCGGATCGACGGGTCACGATGTCCGGTACTCACCGTTGCCTCACCGGTTCCGGAGTGTCACGGTCGACTTGTGTCTTCACCGCGGTCAGCGCGGACCTTCGACGAGGACGAGGACGAGGACAAGGAGCAGTGGATGCAAGAGGTGCGTGAGCTCGAGATCGAGGTCGTGGGCGAGGAGGAACTCCCCGAGTACGCCCTCATGGTCGACATTCCGGACGACGACTGACCCTCGATCGATCGCCGGTGGCCGGGCCCCGCTTCGCCGGACCGGCCATTGGTGAGGGCACACCGCAGGGACGACGCTTCAGGAGGGTGCGTGCGGATCGAACCGGACGCCGGACCGGCCGCGCGTGACGAGGAGCGTTTGGGCGGCCT
>NZ_JBTOLC010000034.1:0-62012 GCF_054551825.1 Streptomyces sp. L500 | reverse complement strand
CACGACCCACCACCGGCCTACCCCCCGCCGAACTCCTCGTTCAGCAGCGACGCCACCTCCGCCGCCTCCGCCGCCCCCCGTCGCGTCAGTACCTCGTGCGCCTCCCGCAGCGCCCCCAGCGCCAGCCGCGGTTCGCCCAGCGCCAGCTGGGCGCGGCCGCGCGCGGCCAGGGCCAGGCCCCGGACGTGGTCGTCCCCCGGCCCCGCCTCCAGCGCCAGCGCCCGGTCCGCCGCCGCCACGGCCTCGCGGTGCCGCAGCTGGGCGAGCCGGCAGCGCGCCAGCCACGCCCACACCAGGGCCTCCCGGCGCGGGTCCGTCCCCTCCGGCTCGACGGCCAGCGCCTCCCGCAGCCGGTCGGCCGCCGCCGACGTCCGGTCGGCCCGCAGATGGGCGCGGCCCGTCTGGAGGAGCACCAGCGCGAGCGTCCGCCCCCGGCCCACCCCCCGCGCACGCTCGACCGCCGCCTCGGCGGCCGCCAGGGACTCCTCCGGCCGCCCCAGCGCGATGTACGCGCGCGCCGCGTGGGCCAGCGCCTCGGCCGCGCCGCCCGCCGCACCCTCCCTCGTGAGTCCCTCCTCGGCCCGCACGAGCAGGGGCAGCGCCTCGTCGGCCCGGTCCAGCTCCAGCAGGACGACGCCGAGTTCGAACCCGGCGAGGAGCGGCGTCAGCGGATCGTGGACCTCCTCGGCCAGGCGCAGAGCCGACCGCAGTTCCTCGGGGGACGGCGCGACCGGCAGCCGCAGCGTCCGGGCGGCGGCGGTGTCGTCGCCCCGCTCCCGCGCCCGGTCCAGCGCCTGCCGGACGAACGGCTCCAGGTCGTGGCGGCGCGCGGTACCGGCGGTCAGGGCGGCCCAGACGGTCAGCAGGTCGACGGCGGGGCGCAGGGTGTCGGGGACGTCCTGCGCCAGGACCTGCCGGACGGTGGCGAGCACGTCTGGGTGGGCGTCGTGCGCCCAGGCGCGGGCGGCGCCGGCGTCGGCCAGGGGCCGGCCCGCCGTGGCGAGGTGGTGGAGGAGGTGACGCGGCAGCGGGCTGTCGGGGGAGAGGCGCAGGAGCGCGGTGACGGCGGTGGCCAGTTGGTGGTCGAGAAGCCGCAGCAGCGCCGCGTCGCGGACGGGCGGGCTGTCCAAGCGTTCGCTCTGCCGCCGCGCGAACAGCCGCACCAGCGCGTGGTGCCCGTACCGCCCCGGGCCGGTCGACTCCAGCAGCCCGGCCCGGACCAGCCCCCCGACGACGGCCTCGGCGCGCGCGGCGTCCGGGAGGTCGAGCACGGCGGCGGCCGAGGCGGCGTCGAGCGGCCCCGCGTCGGGAAGGGCCAGCAGCCGGAACGCGCGGGCCGTCTCGGGCTCCAGGGCGTCGTGGGCGACGCGGCAGGCGGCCTCCAGGACGACGGCGTCGGCGTTGGCGTCGGCCTGGGCGACGCCGACGTCATGCAGCGTGTCGAGCCGCTGCCGCTCCTCCGCCAGCCGCGCGGCGAGGTCGCCCGGGGTCCAGGCGGGCGGCGTGGTGAGGCGCGCCCCGGCGATGCGCAGGGCGAGCGGGAGCCGTTCGCAGGCGGCGACGACGGACCGGGCGGCGTCGCCCCCGGCGACGGCCGAGCCGGCGGCGCGGCCGCCGCCGACCGCCGTCAGCATGGCCAGCGCCTCCTTCTCCTCCATGGCGTCGACGCCGACCGTCCGGGCGCCCGGCAGGGCGAGGTCCGGGGAGCGGGTGGTGACGAGCGCCGCGCAGCCGGGCATGCCGGGCAGCAGGGGGCGGACCCGCGCCGTGTCGTGGGCGTCGTCGAGGACGACGAGGACGCGCCGGTCGGCGAGCAGGGAGCGGTAGAGCGCGGTCCGGCGCTCCACGTCGTCGGGCAGGGCGGCGTCGGTGACGCCGAGCGCGTGCAGCAGCTCGACGAGGGCCGCGCCCGTGTCGACGGGTTCGGGGTCGGTGCCGCGCAGATCGACGTGGAGCAGGCCGTCGGGGTAGGCGGCGCGGACGGCGCGGGCGGTGTGCGTGGCCAGCGCGGTCTTGCCGGTGCCGCCGGGGCCGGTGAGGACGACGACGTCCCCTTCGGATAGGGCAGCGCGGACCTCGCCGGTGAGGGTCTCGCGCCCGGTGAAACCGGCGGGTTCCGGCGGCAGCAGGTCGAGGGCGGAGGGAGCCCCGGCGGAACCCCACCCCTCGGGGGAAGCCGGACCCGTGCCGGAGACGGCCGGCGCCGCGAGCGCGGGATCCCCCGCGAGGATCCGCTCGCGCAGCCGGACGAGCCCGGGCCCGGGCCCGTCGGGGAGCAGGCGTTCGGTCTCGCTGAACACGGCGAGGGCCTCCGCCTGCCGCCCGGCGCGGTGCAGGGCCAGCATCAGCAGGGCGCGCGGCTTCTCGCGCAGGGGATGTTCGGCGGCCAGGGCGCGCAGCCCGGCCACGGATTCGGCGTGCCGGCCGAGCGCGAGGGCGCAGTCGTAGTGGTCCTCGCGGGCGGTGGCGCGCAGTTCGGTGAGCCGCTCGCGCTCCCGCTCGGCGTACGGGCCGGTCAGCCCGGCGAGCGCGGTGCCCTCCCACAGGGCCAGGGCGGTGGTGAGCCGCGCGTACGCCCCGGCGGCGTCGCCGCTCGCGCGGGCGGTGGCGGCGGCCGCGAGGTGCTCCTCGAACACGGTCGCGTCCAGGCTTCCGGGCGGCACCCGCACGGCGTAGCCGCCGCCGGTGGAGACGAGCACCTTGGCGCGGCCCCGGAAGGGCCGGCCGGGTTCCAGGACGGCGCGTAGCCGGGTGACGTAGCCGCGCAGGGTGTCCATGGCGCGGTGGGGCGGGTCGTCGCCCCAGAGGGCGTCGACGAGTTCGGAGGCGGTGAGGGGGCGGCCGTCGCGCAGCAGCAGGATCGCGAGGGCGGCGCGCTCCTGGGGGGAGCCGAGCGGCAGCGGCTGCCCGTCGCGGTCGGCCCGTACGGGGCCGAGCACGTGGAACCGGAGGCGGTGGTGTTCCGGCTGGGGCTCCTCGTCACCGGGCACGGGCGGTCCGCTCCTCGCTGAGATCGGGTCGTCCCCGATCTAATTATCCCAATTAGGACGTAATAAACAGCCCCCAGTGACCGTGGCTCAGCGGCGCAGCGCCGTCTCCCGCCCCATGTGCGACAGCTTCTCGGGGTTGCGCACGGCGTAGAGCCCGGTGATCAGGCCGTCCTCGACGCGCGCCGTCAGGACGCTGTCGAGCTCGCCGTCGAGCCGGAGGACCAGCGCCGGGTGGCCGTTGACGCGGGCCGGCCGCAGCGACACCGTGGCCGCGACCTTGCCCAGCCCGCCGACGAGCAGGCGGCCCACCTTGTCGGCGCCCACGATCGGCCGCAGGACGGCCTGTTTGACTCCGCCGCCGTCACCCAGGAGGACGACGTCGGGCGCGAGGATGTCGAGCAGTCCCTGGATGTCGCCCGTTTCGACGGCCCGCTGGAACGCGTCGAGCGCGCCCCGGGTCTCGGCCGGGGAGACGGTCCCGCGCGGCCGTCGCGCCGCGACGTGCGCCCGCGCCCGGTGCGCGATCTGCCGGACCGCCGCCGGGGACTTGTCGACGGCTTCGGCGATCTCGTCGTACCCGAGGTCGAACACCTCGCGCAGCACGAACACCGCCCGCTCGGTCGGCGCGAGCGTCTCCAGGACGAGCAGCATCGCCGTGGAGACGCTGTCGGCCAGCTCGACGTCCTCGGCCACGTCCGGGGCGGTGAGCAGCGGCTCGGGCAGCCAGGTGCCGACGTAGGACTCCTTGCGGCGGCCGAGCGCGCGCAGCCGGCCCAGCGCCTGGCGGGTGGTGATCCGCACCAGGTAGGCGCGCCGGTCCCGTACCGCGCCGAGGTCGACGCCCGACCAGCGCAGCCAGGTCTCCTGGAGGACGTCCTCCGCGTCGGCGGCCGAGCCGAGCATCTCGTAGGCGACGGTGAACAGCAGGTTGCGATGGGCGACGAACGCCTCGGTGGCGGGGTCCGGGTTCTCAATGTCCACGCGCACAAGACGCCGCTCCCCGCTGCTTTGTGACATCCGCGAGCGGTGGCGCACGTCACGTCGCCCGGCCTGTCACAGGGAGCGGGGCGCCGGCATCTGGTGTTCGTCAAAGCCACACCACGAAAGCCACACCACGAGTGAGGACGAAGCGATGGACACCCGGTTCAACATGTTCGAGAACGAGATCGGCACGAAGTTCGCCAAGCGGTTCGCCAACGCCGGCATGGTGCTCCACCAGTCGTCGCTGTCGCGGACCGTCCAGGAGCTGGTGGCGCTGCGCGTCAGCCAGATCAACGGCTGCGGCTGGTGCGTCGACATGCACGTCAAGGAGGCGGCGGCCGCCGGGGAGAGCGCGGTGCGGCTCGCTCTGGTCGCCGTCTGGCGCGAGTCCACCGTGTTCACCGAGGCCGAGCGGGCGGCGCTGGCGCTCGCCGAGGAGGCCACCCGGCTCGCGGACGCGCACGAGGGCGTGTCCGACGAGACCTGGGAGCGGGTGCGGAAGCACTTCGACGATGACCGGACGGCTGCCCTGGTCTGCATGGTCGCCCTGGTCAACGCGGCCAACCGGCTCGCCGTGACCTTCCACCAGCGGGGCGGCTCCTACGAGCCCGGCATGTTCGCGGCCGCGCTCGACTGAACCCCTGAGAAAACCCGGGCCCGTACCCCCTGTTCGCATCGGGGTACGGGCCCGGGCGTCAGCCGTCAGCCGCCGGACGTCAGCCGCAGCAGGGACGCGACCAGCCGGTCGACGTCCTCCCGCGTGTTGTAGAGCGCCAGCGAGGCCCGCGCCGCGCTCTCCACGCCGTAGTGGCGCAGCGAGGGCTGGGCGCAGTGGTGGCCCGCGCGGACGGCGATGCCGTCCTGGTCGAGCGAGCGGGCGACGTCGACCGGGTCGTGCCCGGCCAGGGTGAACGTCAGCGTCGCGATCTTCTCCGGCGCCGACCCGAGGACGGCGATCCCCGGCACCTGGGTCATGGCCTGCTCGGCGTAGGCGAGCAGGCCCGTCTCGTAGGCGGCGACGGCCTCACGGTCGAAGCCGGTCAGCCAGTTGATCGCCGCCAGCAGTCCGGCGACTCCGGAGATGTGCCCGGTGCCGGCCTCGAAGCGGTGCGGCACCGGCGCGTAGGTGCTGGCCGGGAAGTCGACCTGGTCGATCATGTTGCCGCCGCCCTGCCAGGGCGGCATGGCGGCGAGCAGCTCCGGTTTGCCGTAGAGCGCGCCGATGCCCGTCGGGGCGAACAGCTTGTGCCCGGAGAAGACGTAGAAGTCCGCGTCCAGGTCCTGGACGTCGACGGGGAAGTGGGCCACCGCCTGGGCCCCGTCGATCAGCACCTTCGCCCCGTAGCGGTGCGCCAGCGCGGTCATCTCCTTGACGGGCGGCACGGTGCCCAGCACGTTCGACGCCTGGCTGACGGCGACGAGCTGGGTGCGGAAGGAGAGCAGGTCCGCGAAGGCGGCCTGGTCGATGCTGCCGTCGGGCAGGAGCGGGATGGGCTTGAGCCGGGCCCGCTTCTCCTTGGCGAGCATCTGCCAGGGCACGATGTTGGAGTGGTGCTCCAGCGTGGCGACGAGGATCTCGTCGCCGGGCCCGATGTTCGCCCGTCCCCACGTCTGGGCCACGAGGTTGATGGCCTCGGTGGTGCCCCGGGTGAAGACGATCTCGTCCGGGGAGGCCGCGCCCAGCAGGTCCGCGACGGCCTGCCGGCCCGCCTCGTACGTCTCCGTGGCCTCGCGGGCCATGGTGTGGGCGCCGCGGTGGATGTTGGAGTTGGCGGCGCTGTAGTAGGCGGTGAGCGCCTCGATGACCTGACGCGGCTTCTGGGTGGTCGCGCCGTTGTCCAGCCAGACGAGCGGGTGGCCGTTGACGGTGCGGTGCAGCACGGGGACGTCCGCCCGGGCCGCCATCGGGTCGAATCCGCGCCCGCGCGGCGGGGTCGACTGCGGCACGGCCTGGGGCGTGGACCGCGGGGCCGCGGAGGGCACTTGGGCCCACAAGGGGGCGGTCGGCATCCCCTCGTACGTCCCGACGTCAGGAATAGTCATGGTACTTCGACACCTCGACGTTCTGGAGGACCGCGAGCGCGTCCTCCACCAGCACCGCGGCGTTGAAGTACGCCGTCAGCAGGTACGAGGTGATGGCCTTCTGGTCCGTGCCCATGTTCCGCATCGACAGGCCCGGCTCGACCTCGTCCGGCACTCCGGCCGGGCGCAGCCCGATGACGCCCTGCTCGGCCTCGCCCACCCGCATCAGCAGGATCTCGGTGGTCGCGGCGCCGCCGGCGCCCTGGAAGCGCACCTTGTCGGAGGGGAGCATCGGCACGCCACGCCAGGTGATCAGCGGGCTGCCGAAGCGGGTGTCGATCACCGGGGGGACGCCCCGGCGGGTGCACTCGCGGCCGAAGGCGGCGATGGCCTTGGGGTGGGCGACGAAGTAGCTCGGCTGCTTCCACACCCGGGAGAGCAGCTCGTCGAGGTCGTCGGGGGTCGGCGCGCCGGTGCGCGGCTGGACGCGCATGCCCGGGGCGACGTTGTTGAACAGGCCGAACTCGGGGTGGTGGAGGATCATCGCCTCCTGGCGCTCGCGCAGCGCCTGGATGGTGAGGTCGGCCTGGACGCGGGTCTGGTCCATGGGCGCGTTGTAGAGGTCGGAGACCCGGGTGTGGACGCGCAGCACGGTCTGGGCGAGGCTCATGTGGTACTCGCGGGGCGTGTCCTCGTACTCCACGTACGTGCCCGGCAGTTCGGGCTCGCCGGTGTGGCCGGAGGCGAGGTCGACGGGGACCTCGGCGCCGGGCCGGGGGCCCTCGCCCGCGATGTGGGCGTCGAGCGCGGCGCGCAGGGACGCGTCGCGGTCGGCCAGCGCGTTGAGCGCGTCGAGCCCGACGGTCAGGGCGACACCGGAGGTGACCGCCTTGACCCGGAACGGCAAGGGCTGACATCGGGTCCAGGAGTCCAGGCAGAAGAACTGGCCGTCGCCCATGACCTCCAGCAGCGCGTCCTCGCCGTAGCGGCCGGTGACCCGCTTCTCGGCGCGGCCGCTGACGATCACGGTCAGTTTGTCGCACGTCTCGCCCTCGGCGCCGATGAGCTGGCCGGGCTCGAAGGCCGTCTGCTCGAAGGAGCCGGCGAGTTCGGCGAGCAGGGCCGCGTCGGCCTCGCGCAGGAAGGGCAGTTCGCGCAGGTCCTCGGGGACGACGCGGTGGGCGCCGCCCTCGGAGTAGCAGCTGATGCGGTCGTCGCCGAGGATGAACGTCCGGCGGCGGTTGACGCGGTAGACGCCTGACTCGACGTCGACCCAGGGCAGCGCGCGCAGCAGGTAGCGCGGCGTGATGCCGCGCATCTGCGGGGTGGTCTTGGTGGTCGTGGCCAACTGCCGTGCGGCATCGGGCGCGAGACTGAGTCGATCGTTCATGCGGTCCTCCTCGAAGAGCCCGCGCGAATGTTCGCGTGGGAGCGCAGACCGATCGTCCGTTCGGGGTGTTCGTGTCACAAGACGGGGGATTCCGACACGGTCCGGAAACAGGCGCCTGACGGAGCGTGATGCCGTGGCCGACGAACCGGGGCAAGGCATCCACCGCCGGGCACCCGTCTGGTCCGTACCGCGAGATGACCGGATTCCATCTGCTGAGACCACCCGCCCGGGCGCGTCGCGCCGACGGCGCAGCGCAAAACCGCCGTCGGGGCGGTCTCTCAGGCGCTCGGGGCGCCGGGCCGCCGCCCCGGGAGCTCGGCCTCGACGAGATCGGCGGCCCGCCGGGTGCCGCCCTCGGCCGCCATCCGTCGCCGGATCGCGGCGCCGCGCGCGGCGACGTCCGGGTCCCCGGCGAGCGCCAGCACCGCCTCGCGCAGGGCCTCCGGCGTGGCCTCCTCCTTCGCCAGCCGGCGGGCGACCCCCAGCTCCACCAGCATCTCGGCGTTGCCGAACTGGTCGGCGGCCTGCGGCACGGCCACCATCGGCACCCCGTGGGCGAGCCCCTCGTGCGCGCTGCCCGCGCCCGCGTGGGTGATGAAGACGTCGGCCTGTCCGAGGATCGCCTGCTGCGGCACCCAGTCGCGGACCTCGACGTTGCCGGGCACCTCGCCGAGCTCGGCACGGTCCACGCCCTTGCCGGTCCGCAGCACCACGTGCCAGCCCGGCAGCCCGCCGAAGGCCGCGACGCAGGCGCGGTAGAACTCGGGCGCCCGGGTGAAGAGCGTGCCCAGGGAGATCAGCAGCACCCTCTCGGCGCCCGCCGGGCGCGCCCACCCGTCTCCGGCCTCGTTCCCTTCGGGGCGGCAGGGGCCGGTGAAGGTGTAGACGGCCGGGTCGACCCGGTGGGCGTTCGGCTGGAGGACCTCCGAGATCAGCGCGACGCAGCGCTCGGGACGGCGCGCGATCCGGCCGGGCCCGATCGATATCCCGTTGATGGCGAGCCAGGCGTGGGAGCGGCTGTAGCGGGGGGCGCCGCAGTCGTCCTCCGGCAGCGCCCCGGACATCTCGGCCGCCACCTCCTCCTCGTAGCCCTCCCAGGCGACGGCGTGCGGGGAGAGCTGCACGGCGGGCACGCCCCAGCGCTGGGCGAGGACCCGGGCCGCGTAGGCCATCGGGTCGTAGAGGACCAGGTCGGGACGGTCGCCCTCGTACGCCTTGAGCAGTTGGGGGAGCGCCTGGCCGGCGTCGGCCAGGAACAGCCGCAGGTGGTCGATGAGTTCGCCGTCCCAGGCCGCCGGGTCGTCGCCCGGCGGCAGCGTGGACGAGTAGACCCGGGGCTCGGCGCCGGTGGCGGCGACGGTCCCGGCGAAGGACCCGGGGATGGCGTAGGTGACGCGGTGGCCGCGCGCGACGAGCTCGCGGATCACCTCGAGGCTCGGGTTGACGTGCCCGTGGGCCCCCACGCTGAACATGGCGATGTGGGCGGGGCGGCCGGTGCGGCCGGTATGGAACGGTGAGGTCATGGGTGCGGGGTGAGGGGGTCGGGGGCGGTGTTCGCCGGGCCGGTGGTGCGCAGTGCTCGGCAGGCGGCGTAGGAGGGCAGCAGGCCCCGGCGCTCCACCTCGCGGAGGCTCGGGGCCCGCGCGTCCTTCTCGGACAGCAGAGGTGTGATGCCGGCGGGCCAGTCGACGGCGAGGTCGGGGTCCATCGGGTGGATGCCGTGCTCGCGTCCGGGCGCGTAGCCCTCGGAGCACAGGTAGACGACGGTGGCCTCCTCGGTGAGGGCCAGGAAGGCGTGGCCCAGGCCCTCGGAGAGGTACACCGCGCGGTGGTTCTCGTCGTCGAGCCGGGCGGCCTCCCAGCGGCGGAAGGTCGGGGAGCCGGTGCGCACGTCGACGACCACGTCCAGCACGGCGCCCCGGACGCACTTGACGTACTTCGCCTGGCCGGGTGGCACGTCCGCGAAGTGGATGCCGCGCAGGGCGCCCCGCCGGGACACCGACAGGTTGGCCTGGGCGAGGGGGAGCGCCCGGCCGGTGACGGCGCGGAAGTCGTCGGCGCGGTACCACTCGTGGAAGCCGCCCCGGTCGTCGGGGAAGACCTCCGGCTCGTGGATCCACGCCCCTTCTATGGACAGCGGCCGCACAGGGCACCACCGACTCCCTCATGTGTGACGCCGGCGGCCGCCCGCGCCAGTTCCGGGAACGCCTCGGCCAGCGCGTCGCGCCAGTGCCGGAGCGGCGCGAGGCCCGCCGCCCGCCGGGGGTCGTGGCCGAGGACGCTCCAGGCGGGCCGGGGCGCCGGGCGCGCGAAGGCCGCGCCGGTGACGGGCCGCACCCGCCCCGGATCGGCGCCCGCCAGCCGGAAGACCTCCCGGGCCAGGCCGCACCAGGTGGTGTGCCCGCCGCCGCTGCCGTGGTGGATCCCGGCCGGCGCGGCTCCTTCCAGCGCCGCCCCGCCGAGGCGGAGCAGCAGCCCGGCGAGATCGGCTGTCCAAGTGGGCTGGCCGTGCTGGTCGTCGACGACGTCGACGGTCTCCCGCCCGGCCGCCAGCCGGATCATGGTGCGGACGAAGCTGTCCCCGCCGGCCCCGTACAGCCAGGCGGTGCGCACCACGTGGCCGGTGCGCGGCAGCGTCTCCAGCACGGCCCGTTCGCCCGCCAGCTTGGTGCGGCCGTAGGCGCCGAGCGGGCCGGTCGGCGCGTCCTCCCGGTACGGCTCGCGGGCGCGCCCGTCGAAGACGTAGTCCGTGGACACGTGGAGCAGGACGGTGCCCGGCGCGCGGCACGCCTCGGCCAGCAGACGGGGCCCGGTGGCGTTCACGGCGAACGCCTCCGCCTCGCGCCGCTCGGCGTCGTCGACGGCCGTCCAGGCGGCGCAGTTCACCACCACGGCCGGGCGGTGCCGGGCGAGGGCGGCGCGCACCGACTCCGGGTCGGTGACGTCGAGTTCGTGGCGGCAGGCGGCCACGGCGGGGACGCCCGCGTCGGCCAGGCGGGCCAGGACGTCGCGCGCCAGCATGCCCCGCGCGCCCGTGACCAGCCAGGGCCGCGGACCGGGTTCCGTCACAGCGCCGCCCGCCGCTTCAGGGGCTCCCACCAGGCGCGGTTGTCGCGGTACCAGCGCACGGTCTCGGCGAGGCCCCGCTCGAAGGGCACCTTGGGCGCGTAGCCGAGCTCCTCGCGGATCTTGGTGCAGTCGACGGAGTAGCGGCGGTCGTGGCCCTTGCGGTCGGCGACGTGCTCGACGCTCGTCTCCCAGTCGGCCCCGCACTCCTTGAGGAGGAGTTCGGTGAGCTCCCGGTTGGACAGCTCGGTGCCGCCGCCGATGTTGTAGACCTCCCCGGCGCGCCCCCGGGTGCGGACCAGTTCGATGCCCTGGACGTGGTCGTCGATGTGCAGCCAGTCCCGGACGTTGCCGCCGTCCCCGTACAGCGGGACCTTGCCGCCGTCGAGGAGGTTGGTGACGAAGAGGGGGATGACCTTCTCGGGGAAGTGGTGGTGCCCGTAGTTGTTCGAGCAGCGGGTGACGCGGACGTCCAGGCCGTGGGTGCGGTGGTAGGAGAGCGCCACCAGGTCGCCGGCGGCCTTGGCCGAGGAGTAGGGCGAGTTGGGCGCGAGCGGGTGGGTCTCGGGCCAGGAGCCCTCGTCGATGGAGCCGTACACCTCGTCCGTGGAGACCTGCACGAAGACGTCGACGCCCGCGCGGTGGGCGGCGTCGACGAGGGTGTGGGTGCCCAGGACGTTCGTGCGGATGAACTCGGCGCCGCCGTCGATCGACCGGTCCACGTGGGACTCGGCGGCGAAGTGCACCACCTGGTCGTGGTCCGCCATGAGCCCGGCCACGAGTTCGGCGTCGCAGATGTCGCCCTGGACGAAGGTGAGGCGCGGGTCGTCCCGCACCGCGTCCAGGTTGGCGGGGTTGCCCGCGTAGGTGAGCTTGTCGAGCACCGTGACCGACACGTCGCCGGGCCCGTCGGGGCCGAGCAGCGTGCGCGTGTAGTGGGAGCCGATGAACCCGGCGCCCCCGGTCACGAGTATGCGTGTGGTCATGGGGAGTTGGCACCTCGTCGGTATCGCCCGGCGCTCGGCCGGTGGGCTGGGGAGGAGGAGGGAAGGGCGGAGGGCGCCGTGGGGAGGACGATCGCGGCGATCAGCAGGCCCCGGCCGGTGGTCCAGGTCCCGTGCAGCTCGGCGGGGAAACCTTTCTCCACGGCGGCCGGCACGGGCCGCAGGACGCGCGCGCGGAACGTGCGGGTGTCCGGGTCGATGGTGATCGACGCCTCGTGGAAGCCGAGCCACACCCCGGTCAGGGGCGACCACACCTTGTAGACGGCCTCCTTGGCGCAGAACAGGAGGCGGTCCCAGCACACGCCGTCGTCCAGCCGGTGGAGCGCGCGCAGCCGCTCCCGCTCCTCCGGCAGCGCGATGCCCCGCGCCATCCGCTCCGGCACCGGCGCGTGGGGCTCGGCGTCGATGCCGACGGCCCGTACGGCCTCCGCGCGGGCCAGGGCCGCCGCGCGGTAGCCGGGGCAGTGGGTCATGCTGCCCACGACCCCGGCGGGCCAGCGCGGCGCGCCCCGGTGCCCGGGCAGCAGCGGGGCGTCGGGCACGCCGAGCCGCCGGGCCGCCCGGCGGGCGCAGTGCCGCACGGCGGCGAACTCGCGGCGCCGGGCCTCGCTCATGCCGGCCGTCAGCCGGAGCTCCTCGGGGAACAGCCCGGCCGCCGGTCCGTCGGCGTGGGACTCCTCCGCCACGACTCCGGCGGGCAGGATGCTCGCGATCACGCGTGGTGCTCCGGTCTCGCGGATACGTGGGAGAGGGGGCCGGGCGCCCGGAGGGGGGTCCCCGGGCGCCCGGCGGTCAGGCGCGCTCGGCCAGCAGGGCGTCCGCGTGCCGCGTGAACAGCGCGGCGGCGGCGCGGACCTCGGCCGCCATCGGCCGGTCGGCGTCGAGCGCGGGGGAGACGCCGGCCAGCTCGGCCCAGACGCCTTCGGTCCCGTGCGCGTGCTCGGTCATCACCGACAGCTGGGCGGCGCCGAGGGCGAGCGAGCCCACGGCCAGCCAGGCCAGCTCCAGCGCCTCGGAGACGCCGTTGGCGCCGTTGAGGGCCATCGGGACGTGGTCCTGGTTCCAGCCGTTGGTCGGCAGGGTCGTCAGGGAGGCGGGGGTGACGAGCTGGCGGATCCGGGAGATGAACGAGGTGGCGCTGATCTGCACGCCCGCCAGTCCGCAGCCGCGGCCGGCCCGGGGGGTGAGCATGATGGGCAGGTCGCCGTTGGTGGTGGGGTTGAGCACCAGCCCGAGCTGCCGTTCGGCCAGGTAGGCGGCCATGTGGAGGGCGAGCCCGGTCTGCTCGGAGGCGAAGCCGACCGGCATGGCGTGGAAGTTGCCGGCGTGGAGGACCCGGTCCTCGAAGGTGACCGGGTTGTCGGTGCAGCCGTTCGCCTCGCGGGCCAGGATCTCGCCGGCGTGGGTGAGCTGGTCCAGGACGGCACCGAGGACCTGGGGGGCGCAGCGCAGGCTGTACGGCTCCTGGAGCGGGCGGCGCTCGTCGCGCTCGTGGCCCTCGGGCAGGCCCTGCCGGATCCAGCGGGCCACGCGCAGCTGCCCGGCCTGGTTGCGGACCCGGCCGACGCCCTCGTCGAAGTGCTCGGCGTTGCCGCCCAGCAGCACGGTCAGCCGGGCGGTGAGGTCGGTGACGGCGTGGACGAGCCGGAGGGCGGAGCGCTGGTTGAGGATGGCGACGGCGAGGCTGACGCCGGTGCCGTTGACGAAGGCCAGCGCCTCGCGGACGGGCCACTCCAGGGGCTCGGCGCCGAGCTCGGCGAGGACCTCCCCGGCCGGGCGGACGTACCGGCGGCCGTCCGTGTCGAGCGCCCACGCCTCGCCGTACCCGGCGCAGGCCAGGGCGACGTGGGCGAGGGGCTGGAGGTCGCCGCTGGCGCTGACCGTGCCGTCCCGGGGGATCACCGGGGTGAAGCCGGCGTTCCACAGGTCGGCGAGGCGCTGCCAGAACTCGGGCGAGACGGCGGAGACGCCCTTGCGCATGCTGTTGAGGCGGAGCCAGAAGACCAGCCGTGACACCTCGGGGTCGAGCGGCCGGCCCTGGGCGGTGCCCAGGTGGGATATGAGCGAGTCGCCCTGTTCCCGCTCGGACTTGGCGGAGAAGGTCACCAGCGGGCCGAAGCCCTGCGTGAGCCCGTAGACCGGCTTTCCCTCGGCGAGGTAGCGGTCGACGGTGGCGGCGCTGGCCTCCATCCCGGCCACGTCGGCGTCGGTGAGCGGGCCGAGCTTCGCGGTCCACGAGGCGGCTTCGACGATCTCGGCGAGCCCGAGCCCGTCGGTGGTCCCGGCGCCGGTCGTCTCGGAGGTAACTGTCACGTTGCTATCCCTGGTTCGGTGAGTGTGCGGTCTGGGGGTGCCGGAGCTTGCCGGTCGCGGAGCGCTCGATGACGGGCACCAGGTGGGTCCGCCGGGGGCGGGCGCCGAGGACGTCGAGTGCCGGGGTCAGGTCGGTGCCGCCCGGCGCGGTCCCGGCGTGCGGCACGACGTACAGGTCGACGTGCTCGCCGATCATCGGGTCGTGGGTGGCCACGAGCGCCAGGTCCGCGCAGTCGACGCGGGCGCGCAGGACGTGCTCGGCCTCGTCGAGGTTGATCCGTCGCCCGTTGACCTTGACGAGCCGGCCGACCCGGCCGACGAGCCGGAAGGCGCGGTCGTCCAGCGGCTCGACGAGGTCGCCGGTGGGCCAGGAGTCCGGTGCGCTCTCGCCGGGGCGGTGGGCCAGGCGCGGGCTGCGGATCACCAGCGGTACGGCGGTCCCGTCGGCGCCTTCAGCCCCCTCGACGCCGGTGGGGGCGAAGGAGACGTCGGGGAAGAGGGTCCACGCCGGGGGTTCGCCCGCGCGCCAGCGGCGGGTCGCGATGCCGCCGGTCTCCGTGGAGCCGAGGAGCTCCACGAGGGCCGCGCGTTCCGGGCCGGCCTGCTCCAGGAAGACGTGGGCGTCGGCCGGGAGCATGGCGCTGCTGTACAGCACGGTGACGTGGTCCAGCGCGCGGACCCAGTCCATGTTGCGCAGCAGCAGGGAGAAGATCCACGGGGTGGCCACGACGACGACCCGGCGGGCCCCGGTGTCCGGGAGCGCGCCGATGTAGCCGGGGCGGTACCAGACGGGGACGCCGAGCCTGGCGGGCATCAGCAGCGTGGCGAGCGCGCCGTAGACGTGGACGGGCGGCGCGAAGGAGACGACCGCCCCGGGCTCGTCGACACCGACGAACCCGGCGAGCATGCCGGCCTCGTTCCACGCGTCCGCGAGGGAGCGCCGCCAGAGTCTGCTGGGGCCGGTGCTGCCCGAGGTGTGGAAGTCCAGGGTGTCCGGCAGGGTGCGCAGGACGAGTTCCTCCGCCCGGGGCTCCCGCTCCCAGCGGACGCACCAGGCGCGGTCGGTGACCTCCGGCGCCCCGGTGCCCGGCGGCGTCAGCACGTCCGCCGGGGTCAGCTCCTGATATCCCACTGGTGCTCCTTGTGGTGCCGTCTTCTCGTCCCGCCGGGCCCGGTCAGGCGACCAGCCGGGCGACCTGCATGAGGTACTGGCCGTACTCCGAGTTCTTCATCCGGGCGCCGAGCCGGTGGCAGTGCTCCGGCGCGATGTAGCCCATGCGCAGGGCGATCTCCTCGACGCAGGCCACGCGGACGCCCTGCCGCTTCTCGATGACGTGGACGTACTGGCTGGCCGCCAGCAGGGAGTCGTGGGTCCCCGCGTCCAGCCAGGTGTAGCCGCGGCCCAGCCGGATGAGGCGGGCCCGGCCCTGCTCCAGGTAGACGCGGTTGACGTCGGTGATCTCGAGCTCGCCGCGGTCCGAGGGGGTCAGCCCCCGGGCGATCTCCACCGCGTCCGCGTCGTAGAAGTACAGGCCGGTGATCGCGTTGTCCGAGCGCGGCCGGTCCGGCTTCTCCTCCAGGGAGACCAGGTTGCCCTCGGCGTCGACCTCGCCGATGCCGTAGCGCTCGGGGTCCGAGACCGGGTACCCGAAGAGCGTGCAGCCGTCCAGCTCGGCGCGGGCCGTCCGCAGCAGCTGCGGGAATCCCGCGCCGTGGAAGACGTTGTCGCCGAGGATCAGGGCGACGGGGCCGTCGCCGATGTGCTCGGCGCCGATGACGAGCGCTTCCGCGATACCGCGCGGACTTTCCTGCTCCGCATAGCTGATCTCCAGGCCCAGGTGCGAGCCGTCGCCGAGCAGCGAGCGCAGTGGCGGCACGCTCTCCGGCGTCGAGATCACCAGGATCTCCCGGATTCCGGCGAGCATCAGCACCGAAAGCGGGTGGTAGACCATCGGTTTGTCGTAGACGGCCAGGAGTTGCTTGGAAGTGGCCAAGGTGGAGGGATACAGCCGGGTGCCGCTGCCCCCGGCGAGAATAATTCCCTTCATCATTCCCCCAATTCTTCGAGTGCCCGGTACGAAAGCCGTCCGGCGCCCGGATCAGACGACCTTGACCTCGGGCACGTAGAGGATCCACTTGCCGCCGGCGGCACGGAACTCCTGCTCGTTGGCCATGATTTCCTCGGCGTGGTTCCACGCGAAGAGCAGCGCGTAGTCCGGATAGTCGCCGGAGAAGGCGTCCGGGGTCCGCACGGGAATGTGGGTGCCCGGGGTCAGCCGCCCCTGCTTCGCGGGGGTGGTGTCGCAGACGAACGGGACGAGCTCCGGGCCGATGCCGCAGAGGTTGGTGACCGTCGCGCTCTTGGCCGTGGCGCCGTAGCCCACGACCGACTTGCCCTCGGCGCGCAGCCGGGTGAGCAGCGCGGTCAGGTCGTCGCGGATCTTCAGGACGTTCTCGCCGAAGGCCCGCAGGGTGGTGAGGTCGGAGAGCGCGCGCTCCTTCTCCTCGGCGACGAGCGCGGCCACGGCCCCGGACGGCTGCCGCTGCCCGGCGGGGGCGAGGGTGTAGCGCACCTCGCCGCCGTGGACGGTCAGCCGCTCGACGTCGACCAGCTCCAGGCCGTTGCGGGCGGCCATCTCGCGCACGGAGGACGCGGTGAAGAAGAAGAAATGCTCGTCGTAGATCTGGTCGAACGAGGTCCGCTCGACGATGTCGCCCAGGTAGGGGTCCTCGAAGACGAACACGCCGGTCGGCTTCAGCAGCGCCCGCACGCCCGCCAGGATCGAGTCCATGTAGGGGATGTGGCACAGGGTGTTGGCCGCGTAGATCACGTCCGCCCGGCCGTCCTCGGCGAGGATCTCGCGGGCCGTGGCCTCCTCGAAGAAGGAGGTGCGCACGCGCACGCCCTTGCCCGCGGCGACGGCCGCGACGCTCGCGGACGGCTCGACGCCCAGGTGGCGGACGCCCGAGTCGGCCAGCGTCCCCAGCATGACGCCGTCGTTGCAGCCGAGCTCGACGACGAAGGGGTCCTCGCGGGAGAGCTCGGTGGTCAGCAGCCGCTTCGCCAGGCCCTCGAAGTGCTCGCGCATGTAGGCCGAGCCGGAGGAGAAGTACGGGTAGTCCTCGTGGAACATCCGGTCCCGGGGGACCTCCTCGGTCAGCTGCACCATGCCGCAGGTGCCGCACACGCCGACGGCGAGGCGGAAGAAGAACTCCTGCGAGAAGTCCGCGTCGACGGGCAGGAACGCGTCGGACAGGGGCTGGCGGCCGAAGTCGAAGAATTCCTGCACCGGTCCGGCGCAGATACGGCATGGGATCGTGCTCGACATACGTGCTCCTGGAAGGGCGGCCGACGGGCGATTCGCTGAATACGGCGAGTCTGCCCCAGCGGTGGTCCGGCGGGAAGCGCGCACAATGCCCCTCGTCTCGCCGGCGGGACAACGCGGCGAATCCCCGGGCCTCTTGACGGCGCGTCCCGTGCGATAAACCGGCCCGGCAATTGACCCCCGCACCGGCCGTTGCCTAGCGTTTTGCGTCCCGGGCGTCCGTGAACTCGAGCGGAATCGAGCGCAGGCATTCCTCTCGCACAGCTCCAGTGAGAAGGCAAGTGACCATGACACAGACAGGCTCCATTCGCCCCCTGGACGGAACGGCGGTGGTTCTCGACGCCGGACCGCGCGCGGAGATCGCCGCGCTCGCCGGCCGACTCCTCACCGCGGCGGCCGGCCGGGTGGACAGCGCCGAGTGGCTCAGGGAAGTGCGCGGCGCGTCCGCCCGGCTGCCGCACGAACTGCTCGACGCGATACGCGAGTTCCGGCACGACCCGGGCCCGGAGGGCGTCCTGCTGATCCGCGGCCTGCCGGTCGCGGCGGACCTCCCCCCGACGCCCACGGTCCCCGGCTCCGTCCAGCGGACCGCGACGCTGGGGGCCGCGGCCATGACCGCCGTGATGCTCCAGCTCGGCGAGGTGATCGCCTACCGCGACGAGAAGTCCGGCGCCCTCGTCCAGGACGTCGTCCCGGTGCCGGGGCAGGAGCGGCTCCAGAGCAACGCCGGCTCGGTGCGCCTGCAGATGCACTCCGAGAACGCCTTCCACCGCAACCGGCCCGACTACGTGGGCCTGCTGTGCGTCCGCGAGGACCCGACCGGCGACGCCCGGCTGTGCGTCGCGTCCGTCCGCCGGGCGCTGCCCCTGCTGTCCCCGGCGGCCCGCCGGGTGCTCGGCGAGGAGCGCTTCCTCACCGAGGCGCCCCCGTCCTTCGGCGGGGCGGACGGCGCGCCGGTCCACGCGGTCCTGCGGGGCGCGCCGGAGGACCCCGACGTGCTGGTCGACTTCGCGAGCACCCGTCCGCTGGACGAGGAGGCGGGACGGGCGATGGAGGAGCTGCGCGGGGCGTTCGAGCGGACCACCCACGCGCTGGCCCTCGCCGCCGGTGACCTCGCGGTCGTCGACAACCGGATAGCGGTGCACGGACGCACCTCGTTCACCCCGCGCTACGACGGCACCGACCGCTGGCTCCACCGCGTCTACGCCGTCGCCGACCACCGCCGGTCCCGGGTGGACCGGGTGGCGGGCGGGAGCGTCTTGAACTGAGCGGTCGAAGGGGCGTTGCCGGGCGGTCTCCCGCCCGGCAACGCCCCTTCCGCGCGTTCAGGAAGCGCGGCACCACTCCAGGACGGCCATGGCGCTGTGCATCTTGTTCTCCGCCTGGTCGAAGGCGATGCTCGTCGGCCCGTCGAGGACCTCCGCCGTGACCTCCTCGCCCCGGTGGGCCGGCAGGTCGTGCATGAAGACCGCCTTCGGGCTGGCCTCCCACAGCTCGGCGCGGACCTGGAACGGCGCGAAGACGTCGCGCCAGCGCGGGTCCGGCTTGGACGTGCCGGTCGTCTGCCAGCGCGTGGTGTAGACGACGTCGAAGCCGCCGGGCAGCCCGTCCATGGTGTGGAGCTCCCGCAGCACGGCCCCGGAGCGGGCCGCCTGCCGCGTCGCCTGCTCCAGGACGGGCGCCGTGAGGCCGTAGCCGGGCGGGGTGCGCAGCTCGAACTCGACGCCCGGGAAGCGGGAGAGGGCCAGCGCGAGGGCGGCGGCGGTGTTGTTGCCCTCGCCCACGTACAGGACGCGCAGGCCCTCGACGCGTCCGAAGTGCCGCAGCAGGGTGGTGAGATCGGCGAGCGCCTGGGTGGGGTGCTCGTCGGCACTCATGGCGTTGATGACGGCCATGCCGCCCTGCCGGGCCCAGGCGCGCATCTCCGCCGGGTCGCCGGCGGTGCGGGCCACGAGGACGTCGAGCATCCGGGACAGCACCCGGCCGGTGTCCTCGCTGGTCTCACCGGTGTTGAGCTGGAGGTCGCCGGGTCCGTAGGTGACGACCCCGCCGCCCAGCCGGAGGGCTCCGGCGGAGAAGGCGGTGCGGGTGCGGGTGGAGGTCTTGGCGAAGTAGATCCCGGTGACGAGGCCGTCCAGCGGCCGGCCGGAGCCGGCCGTCCCGGCGGAAAACGTGGCCCCGCGCTCGATGAGGTGGCGCAGGTCCTCGTCGGTCAGGTCGTCGAGGGAGATCAGGTGGCGCACGGGACGTGAGGCCATGGGGTCAGCTCTCCGTGGTGGTGTCGAGGGCGGCGGCGAGCGCCGCGACCGTGGGGTGCCGCAGGGCGGTGGCCGGGTCGAGGGCGAGCCCGGCCCGCCGGGCGGCGGACAGCATGGGCAGGACGAGCAGCGAGTCGCCGCCCAGGTCGCGGAAGTGGTCGTGGACGCCCACCCGGTCGAGGCCGAGGACCTCCCGCCACACCTCCACGAGCAGGCGCTCGGTGGCAGTGCGGGGGGCCGTGTACGGGCCGGTGGCGGCCGTCGTGGCGCGGTCGGCGCCGTCGTCATGAGGATCGGCCCGGCGGTCGTACTTGCCGCCCGCCGTCAGGGGCAGCGCGGCCGTGATCCGGTAGGAGGCGGGCACGTGCGCGGCGGGCAGCAGGCCGCGCAGCCGCTCGCGCAGCGCGTCGGCCGTCGGCGGGGCCGTCCCGTCCGCGACGGGTACGACCCAGGCGGTGAGCCGGTGGCCGCCCGAGGCGTCGGGGACGCCGGCGACGAGCGCCTCGCGCACCCGGGGGTCGGCGGTGAGCGCCGCCTCCACCTCGGCGGGCTCCACGCGGTGGCCCCGGACCTTGAGCTGGCGGTCGGCGCGCCCGGCGAACTCGAGCTCCCCGCCGGGCAGGACGCGGGCGAGGTCCCCGGTGCGGTACAGCCGGGACCCGGGCGGGCCGCAGGGGTCGGGCACGAAGCGCGCGGCCGTCTCGCCGGGCCGTCCGGCGTAGCCCCGGGCCAGGCCGGGCCCGCCGAGGTGGACCTCGCCGACGACGCCGTCGGGCACCGGGGCCAGGTTCTCGTCCAGGATCCGCACCACGGTGCCCGGCAGGGGCGTCCCGAGCGGCACGAGCGGCCGTCCGGACGGACCGCTCACGCGGTGCGCGGTCGCGGCCACCGTCGCCTCGGTCGGCCCGTACTCGGCGGCGAGCGCCATGCCCCCGCCGGCCGCCGCGACGCGCGCGGCGACCCGCTCCGCGAGGGCGGCGGGGTAGGCGTCGCCCGCGCAGACCAGCAGGCCGGCCAGGCGGGCGAGCCGCTCGTCGTCGAGCTGCTCGGCGAGCAGGGACAGATGGCCGGGCGTCATGCCCACGAAGGCGTAGGGCGCCCCGGCGGACAGCAGTCCGCCGAGCTCCTCCGGCCCGAACCGCTGGGGCAGCAGCCGCACCGGCTGTCCGTTGAGCAGCGGGGCGAACAGGGCGGGCACGCCGAGGTCGGCGTCGATCGCGGTGAAGAAGGGCGCGCCGCCGGTCCGGTCGCCGAGGTAGGTGCGGACCGCCCAGCTCAGGTAGTGGGCGAGGGCCCGGTGGCCGACCGCGACGCCCTTGGGGGTGCCGGTGGATCCGGAGGTGTGGAGGACGTACGCGAGCCGGTCGGGGTCGGCCGTGCGCGGGGGCGGCCCGGCGGGGGACGACGGGTCCTCGTCCGGGGCGTCCACGACGAGCGCGAGTTCGGCGGGGACGCGCTGGGCGTGGGCCTCCTCGGTGACGACGAGCCGGCAGCCCGCGCCGGTGAACACCGCGCGCGCCCGGGCGTCCGGCGCGCACGGGTCGCAGGGCACGTAGGCCGCGCCCGCCTTCCAGACGGCGAGCAGGGCCACGACCAGGTCCGGCCCCCGGTCGAGGAGCACCCCGACGGGCGTCTCCGGCCCGGCGCCCCGCTCCCGCAGCCGCCAGGCCAGCCGGTCGGCGCGGGCGTCGAGCTCGGCGTACGTCACCCGGTGCGGGCCCGCGACGAGCGCGGTGGCGTCGGGCACGCGGGCGGCCCGCGCCTCGAACGCGGCGAGGGTGTCGGTGACGTGGGGGGTGTCGGCGGCTGCCGGGGGCAGCGCGGCGCCGTGCTCACCCGCCTCCGGGTAGCCGCCCCGCGCGTCGCCGTCCGGGCCGTTCGCGGCCATGTCGGCCAGTACCGCGAGGTAGAGCCGGGAGAGCCGGGCGGCGCGGTCGCGGCGCAGGGTGCGGGTGTCCGAGGCGATGGTGAGGTGGCCGCGCAGCGGGGTGCCGACGACGACGGGGAACTCGTTGGGGCTGTCGTCCCGGCTGGCGGCGGTGTCGACGAGACCGGTGTCCACCTGGTGGAAGTCCAGGTAGTGGAAGAGCACGTCGACGAGGTGGTGCTCCCCGCCGGGGCGGCGCATCGCGGGCATCGGGAAGCGCCGGTGCGGCCACAGCGAGACCTCGGCGGCGAAGACCTCCCGGGCCAGTTCGCCCCAGGTGCGGGCGCCGCGCGTGTACGGGAACGGCACCGAGTTGAGGTACATGCCGGAGACCCGCTCCGCGCCGCGCACCTCGGGCCGGGCGTCGGCCACCATGCCGCCCCGGAAGGCGTGCTGCCGGGTGAGCAGGGAGAGGACCTTGCTGTGGGCGGCGTGCAGGACGCTCTTGTAGGGCACGCCGGTGGCGCTGGCCAGGGCCCGCAGGCCGGGCTCCAGGTCCGTCAGCGGCATGTCGACGCGGTACCGCTCGGCGGGCCCGTCCGGGTCGCCCGCCCACGCGGCGGGGATGCGGAACTTCTCGTGGCGGTCGATGAGGTCGTGCCAGTGGGCGCGGTCCTCGGTGCCGGCGAGGGAGCGGAGTTCGGCCGCGATGAAGTCGGCGTAGCGGACGGCGGGCGCGGGCGGGGCCGGTTCGGGCTCCTTGCCGTCGCGCAGCCGCTCGTAGGCGCGGAGGAGCTCCATCAGCTGGTTGTGGTAGCTCCAGCCCTCGATGACCGGGTGGCATTCGGTGATGGACAGCCACCAGCCGTCGTCGTCGAGCACGTGGGTGGCCATCCGCATCAGCGGGGCCTTCGCGACGTCGAAGAGCCGCTCGCGGTCGCGGTCGGCGTAGGCGACGAGCTCCGGCCAGCGCAGTTCCGGCGGCAGGTGGCGGAGGTCCTCGTGCCGGCAGGGCATCGAGGCGCTCGCGTGGACGATCTGGAGGGGCCGGGTGCCGTCGGCGAGCGGGAAGGAGGTGCGCATCACCTCGTGCCGGGCGACGACGAGGTCGGCGGCGGCGCGGAAGGCGGCGGGGTCGAAGGGTCGGCTGTCGCGGATCCGGAAGGAGGTGACGTTGTGGTACCGGTTGTGGCCGCTGTCGCCGTACATCTCGACGAACATGCCCGCCTGGGTGCGGGAGAGCGGGTAGGCGTCGACGGCGTCGGCGGGCAGCGCGGCCCGCTCCTCGTCGGTGAGCATCGCGAACGGGGCGACGGGCCGGACGCCCTCGGTCTCGGCCACCGCGCCCTCGCCCAGCGCCCGGCAGAGCCGGGCCACGGTGCGGTGCTCGAAGATGTCGCGCACCGCCACCGGCCGGCCGGCCTCGCGGAGCGCGCCCGCGAGGGCCACGGCCCGCAGGGAGTCGCCGCCGAGGTCGAAGAAGTTGTCGTGGACGCCGACCCGTTCCAGGCCGAGGACCTCGGACCAGACGGCCGCCATGGCGCGCTCGGCGTCGTCGCGGGGGGCGACGTGCTCGCCGACGGCGGTGGCCTCGCGCTCCGGGGCGGGCAGGGCCTTGCGGTCGAGCTTGCCGTTGGCGGTCAGCGGAAGGGCGTCGAGGGTGACGAAGGCGGAGGGGACCATGTACTCGGGCAGCAGCTCGCCCAGGCGTTCGCGCAGGGCGGCCGGGGCGGGCAGGGCGGCGCCGGGCGCGGGCACGAGGTAGGCGACCAGGCGCTTGTCGCCGGGGGTGTCCTCGCGGACGAGGGCGACGGCCTCGGCGACGGCCGGGTCCCCGGTCAGGGCGGTCTCGATCTCGCCGGGCTCGATCCGGTAGCCGCGCAGCTTGACCTGGTGGTCGGCGCGGGAGACGAAGTCGAGGTTGCCGTCGGGCAGGACGCGCGCGAGGTCCCCCGTGCGGTACAGCCGGGAGCCGGGCGGCCCGTAGGGGTCGGGCAGGAACCGTTCGGCGGTCAGGGCCGCCCGGCCCGCGTAGCCGCGTGCCAGGCCCACGCCGCCGACGCACACCTCGCCGACGGCCCCGATGGGCACGGGCCGCAGCTCCTCGTCGAGGACGCGCATGGTGGTGTGGGGGATGGCCCGGCCGATGGAGACGAGCTCGGTGTCCGGCGGGCCGTCCAGGAAGTACGCGGAGTTGCCGACGGTGATCTCGGTGGGCCCGTACTCGGCGGCGAGCCGCGCGCCGGCGGGCGTGGCGTGCTGGAGCCAGCGTTCGGCCAGCCGGTTGGTGAAGGAGTCCCCGGCGGCGATCACCAGGCCGGCCAGGCCGGCGATCTCCTCGCCGGTCAACTGCTGGGACAGCAGGTCGAGATGGCCGGGGGTGAGTTTGACGAAGGCGTAGGGGGCGCCCTCGGTCAGCAGCTTCCCGAGGTCGTCGATCTCGAAGTCCTGGTCGAGCAGATGGACGGGCTGCCCGGTCATCAGCGGGGTGTAGAGGTCGGGCATGCCCAGGTCGAAGGCGACGGAGGAGAACAGCGGGGCGCCGCCCGCGCCCGCCGTGGCGTAGGCGTCGGCGGTCCAGCCCAGGTAGTTCGCCAGGCCCCGGTGGGTGATGAGGACGCCCTTGGGGCGGCCGGTGGAGCCGGAGGTGTAGATGACGTAGGCGAGGTGGTCGATGTCGTACCCGCCGGGCGGCGGGGCCGGGGGGCCGGCCGGGCAGGCGTCGAGCGCCGCCCGCTCGGCGGGCTCGTCGAGGACGACGAGGCGTGCCGTGGCGCCGGTGAAGCGGCCGGTGTGTCGCCGCTCGGTGACGACGAGCCGGGTGGCGGTGTCGGCGAGCATGAACGCCAGCCGCTCGTCCGGGTATCCGGGGTCGAGCGGCACATAGGCGGCGCCCGCCCGCCAGATGCCCAGCAGGGTGGCGACCAGCTCCGGGCCCCGGTCGAGGAGGACGCCCACGGTGTCCTCGGGCCCGGCGCCGAGCTCGCGCAGCCGGTGGGCCACGCGGTCGGCCGTCGCGTCGAGCTCCCGGTAGGCGATCCGCCGGCCGCCGTGGACGACGGCGGTCGCGTCGGGCGTGGCGGCGGCCTGCCGGGCGATGGTCTCGTGGACGGGCCGCAGCGCTTCGAGGTCGAGCGGCGCGCTCGTGCCCAGGGGCTCCCGGGGGCCGTCGAGCAGCAGGGCGCGTTCGGCCGCGTCGAAGATCTCCAGGCCGGAGAGGCGGGTGCCGGGGGCGTCGGCGACAGCCGCCAGCAGCCGGGTGTACTGCCCGGTCAGCCTGCGGGCGGTCGCCGGGTCGAAGAGCGCGGTGGCGTACTCGAGCGAGCCGTCGATGCCGCCGTCGGGCCGCTCCTCCAGGTGGACGGTGAGGTCGAAGCGGGCCGTGCGGGTGGGCACGGCGACGGGGGTCGCGGTGACGCCCGGCAGGTCGAGGGGGTCGGCGTCGTCCGCCCGCACCAGGTCGAACATCACCTGGAAGACGGGCGTGGCGGACAGGTCGCGCTCGGGCTCCAGCGCGTCGGCGAGCCGGTCGAAGGGCGCGGACCGGTGGTCGAAGGCGGCGAGGACCGTGTCGCGGTTCCGCTCCAGCAGCCGGTCGAAGCCGGGGTCGCCCTCCCACCGGGCGCGCAGCGCCAGGCTGTTGTACGCGTAGCCCGCCATGCCGGCGAGCTCGGGGCGGGTGCGCGCGGACACGGCGGTGCCGACGGCGATGTCCCGGGTGCCGGTGTGGCGGGAGAGCAGCGCCTGGAAGGCGGTGAGCAGCACGATGAACGGGGACGCGCCGTGCCGCTCGGCGAGCTCGCGCAGCCGCGCGGCGACGGGGGCGGGCACGGTGAACGGCTCGGCGGCGCCCTCCCAGGAGCGGACGGCCGGGCGCGGGCGGTCGGTGGGCAGGCCGAGGGGGGCCAGCCCGGCCAGTTCGCACCGCCACCAGTCGAGGTCGCCGCGCACGTCGGGGCCGTCCTGCCGGTCGCCCAGCCAGGCGGCGTAGTCGGCGTACTGCGTGGGTTCGGGGGCGAGCGCGGGCGGGCGGCCCGCCACGCGCGCGCGGTGGAGCTCGGACAGCTCGGTGAGCAGCAGGGCGCGGGTGGGGGCGTCGCAGGCGATGTGGTGGAGGACGACGACGAGGAGGTGGTCGTCGGCGGCGAAGCGGACCAGCCGCACCCGCAGCGGCGCCCGCGTCGCCAGGTCGAAGGGGACCTGTGCCTGCTCGTCGGCGAACCGGGCGGCCTCCGCGTCGCGTTCGGCGTCGGTGAGCCCGTCGTGCGCGCGCAGGGCGAAGTCCACCGGGGCGGGGGCGTCGACGATCTGGCGCGGCTCGGTGCCGTCGAGGACGTAGCGGGTGCGGAGGATCTCGTGGCGGGCGGCGAGCGCGTCGAAGGCGGCGCGCAGGGCGTCCGCGTCGAGCGGGCCGCGCAGCCGGTGGGCCAGCGGCAGCAGGTAGTCGGGGGCGTCCGGGTCGAGCTGGTGGAGGAACCACAGCTGGCGCTGGCCGGGGGACAGGGCGAGCGGGGTGTCGCGGGGGACCCGCCGGAGGCCGTCCCGGCGGGCGCGGGGCGCTGCGCCGGCCAGGCGGCGGCGCAGCAGTTCCGCGCGCAGCGCGTCGGCCGAGACGTCCTGTCGGGGAGTCGGTGCGGGGTCGGTCACGGGTGGTACTCCCTGTGGGCGGCGGCCAGTTCGGCATCGGTCAAGGACGCGATCTCGGCGCGTACGGCCTCTTCGACGGCCTCGGCGAGCCCGGCGACGGTGGGCCGGTCGAAGAGGGCGCGCAGCGGCAGCTTGATGTCGTATTCCTCGTGGAGGAGGGCGATGACGCGGGCGGCCCGGACGGAGTCCCCGCCCAGCCGGAAGAACCGGTGGTGGGCGCCGACGCGCGGGGCGCGCCCGTCCGGCCCGGTGAGCACCTCGCGCCAGATCCGGGCGATGCCCTCCTGGAGCGGGCCCTCGGGCGGGGTGTACGGCTCGTCGTCGGCCGCGGCGGTGAGGTCGGGGGCGGGCAGCGCGGCGAGGTCGACCTTGTGGTGCCGGGTCAGCGGCAGGGCGGCGAGGGGGACGACGAGGGTGGGCAGCATGTGGTCGGGCAGCAACCGGGCGCAGTGGGCCAGCAGTTCGCCGGTGGGCGGGAGTTCGCCTCCGGCGGGCACGCAGTAGGCGACGAGCCGGGCGTCGTCGCCGGTGCCGTGGGCGACGACCACGGCCTCGCCCACGGCGGGGTGCTCGGCCAGGACGGCCCGCACCTCGCCGGTCTCGACGCGCCGGCCCCGGATCCGCACCTGGCCGTCGGCGCGCCCGGTGAACAGCAGGGTCCCGTCGGGCAGGACGCGGGCCAGGTCGCCGGTGCGGTAGAGCCGGGCGCCGGGCGGGCCGTAGGGGTCGGGCAGGAAGCGCTCGGCCGTGCGGGCCGGTGCGCCGGTGTAGCCGCGGGCCAGTGCCGTGCCGCCGATGTACAGCTCGCCGGTGGCGCCCGGGGGGACGGGCCGCAGCAGCGCGTCGAGGACGTGCGCGGCGGCGTGCGCGTACGGGCGGCCGATGGGCACGACGGTGGCGGTGTCGGGGATCTCCCAGCGGGTGGCGGCGATGGTGGTCTCGGTGAGGCCGTACTCGTTGACGAACCGCTTGAGCCGGGAGGCGAGTTCGCGCGCGAGGTCGGGCGGGCAGGGTTCGCCGCCGGTCTGGCCGATGAGCCGCCGCCGGCCGAGCCCGTGGTCGAGGAGCATCCGCCACTGCGGGAAGACGGCCTGGAGGTGGGTGACGCCCGTGCGGTCGATCAGGTCGAGGAGCGCGGCCGGGTCGGCCGTCTCGTGGTCGCGGACGAGGACCACGCGGCCGCCCGTGACCAGGGGCATCACCAGCTCGGTGAAGGAGATGTCGAAGGTGGCCGGGGCGAGGGCGAGCCAGGCGTCGTCCGGTCCGCGCCCGAAGTCCAGGTGGTCGCGGGAGGCGCGCAGCAGGCGCAGCAGGGCGCGGTGCTCGACGGCGACGCCCTTGGGGCGTCCGGTGGAGCCGGAGGTGTAGATGACGTAGGCGAGCCGGGCGGGGTCGTGCCCGGCGGCCGGCGGCTCGTACGGCGCGGGGTCCGGCAGCGCGGGGTCGTCGACGGCGAGGACGGGCCCGGCGTGGCGGGCGGCGAGGCGGCGGGCGCCGGCGGTGTCGGTGACGAGCACCCGGGCGGCCGAGTCGGCCAGCGCGTGGGCGAGGCGCTCGTCGGGGGCCTCCGCGTCCAGGGGGACGTAGGCGGCGCCGGCCCGCCAGACGCCCAGCAGACAGGCGACGAGGTCGGGGGTGCGGGGGAGGAGGACGGCGACCGTGGTCTCCGGGCCCGCGCCCAGGGCGGCCAGGTGCCGGGCGAACCGGTCGGCGCGGTCCTTCAGTCGGGCGTACGTCCACTGTTCGTCGCCGCAGACGACGGCGACGGCCTCGGGGCGGCGCCGCGCGGTCTCCTCGAACGCGGCGTGGACACAGCCGTCGGGCTCGTCCCACGCCGCCGGGTCGGCCGCGCCGAGCGCCAGCAGCCGCTCGCGTTCGGCGGCGGGCAGTGCCTCGGCCTCGGCCAGGGGCGCGGCCGGGTCGGTGACGAAGGAGGTGAGGAGCTCGACCCAGCAGGCGGCGAGGCGTTCGACGGTGGCCGGGTCGTACAGGGCGGTGGCGTACTCGGCCATGCCGAGGAGGCTGCCGTCGGCCCGGCGGTGGACGACGAACGTGAGGTCGGTGCGGGCGGAGCGCCAGGCGTCGCGGAAGGCGTCGAGGTCGCCGGGGGGCAGGGCGGTGCCGGTGCGTCCTTCCTCGTGGAAGTCGAACATCACCTGGTAGAGCGGGGTGCGGGACAGGTCGCGGCCGGGCAGCAGCTCGCGCACCAGGTGGTCGAAGGGCAGTTCCTGGTGGGCGAGGGCGTCCAGCACGGCGTCGCGGACGGCGGCGAGCGCGGCGCGCACGTCCCGGCCGGTGTCGAGGTGGCCGCGCAGGACGAGCGTGTTGAGGAAGTAGCCCGCCACGTCGGCGGATTCGGGCCGGTGGCGGCCCGCGACGGGCATGCCGACGACGATGTCGTCCCGGCCGGTCAGCCGCCCGAGCAGGGTGAGGAACGCGGTGAGCAGCGTCTGGTGGAGGTTCGCCCCGGCGGACGCGCCGAGGTCGGCGACGCGCTGGGCGAGCTCGGCGGGGACGGTGAAGGTGTGGAGGGCGCCCCGCCCGTCGCGCACCTGCGGCCGGGGCCGGTCCGTGGGCGGCTCCAGGGGCTCGGCGTCCTTCAACACGTCGCGCCAGTAGGCGAGTTCGCGGTCGAGGGTGTCCGCGTCGAGGCGCCGGCGCTGCCAGGCGGCGTGGTCGGCGTACTGGACGGGGAGCTCCGGCAGCCGGGGCGCGCCACCGGTGTGGGCGGCCTCGCCCAGGGCGCGGACGTCGCGCTCCAGGACGACCGAGGTCCAGCCGTCGCAGGCGATGTGGTGGACGCCCAGCAGCAGGACCTGTCCGCCGTCGGGCGTCCGCAGCAGCAGCGCCCGCCACACCGGCCCGTGCTCCAGGTCGAAGCCGTGCGCGAGCTCGTCGGCGGCCAGCGCGCGGACGGCCGTGTCGTCGGCGGCCTCGGCGGTGCGGAGCCCGACGGGCGGGCCGGGCCGCTCCACGATCTGGACGGGTCCGTCGCCGCGCGCCTCGTAGCGGGTGCGCAGGATCTCGTGGCGCTCCTGGAGCCCGGTGAGGGCGGTGCGCACGGTGTCCTCGGACCAGTCGCCGGGCAGCCGGATCCACAGCAGCTCGGCCCACTCGGGGCTGCCGGGCCGCAGCTGCTCCAGCAGCCACAGCCCGCGCTGGCCGTACGACAGGGGCAGGGCCCCGTCGCGGGGCACGGGCACGACGGCGTCCTCGGTGTTCTCCTCGACGCTCCCCTCGCCGAGGAGGGCGGCCTGGGCCTCGGCCGTGGTGGCCGTGAACAGGGCGCGCAGGCCGATCCGCCGTCCCGTGCGGTCGGCGAGCCGCCCGGCGAGCTGGGTGAGCAGCAGGGAGGAGCCGCCGCGCTGGAAGAAGTCGTCGTGGACGCCGACGGTCGCGGCGGGCACGCCGAGGACGTCCGCCCAGGCACCGGCCACGGCGTGCTCGGCGGCGGTGCGGGGGGCGAGGTGCGGCGGGCCGTCGGCGCGGCCCGCGTCCGGGGTGGGCAGGGCGGCCCGGTCGGTCTTGCCGCTGGCGGTCCGGGGGAAGGCGGCGACGGTCGTGAACAGGGCCGGGACCATGGGGTCCGGCAGGGTGCGGCGCAGGAAGGCGCGCAGCTCGTGCGGGGCGGGCGCGACACCGGCCGGCTGCACCCAGGCCACGAGCCGGGTGCCGCCCCGGCCGTCCGGGGCCGCGCCGACGACGGCGGCGGCCACGGCGGGGTGGGCGCCGAGGGCGGCCTCGACCTCGCCGGGCTCGATACGGACGCCGTTGACCTTGATCTGCTGGTCGATCCGGCCCAGGTACGCGAGGACACCGGCGTCGGTCCACCGCACGAGGTCGCCGGTGCGGTAGAGCCGGGCGCCGGGCGGGCCGTCGGGGTCGGGGACGAAGCGCTCGGCCGTCAGGCCGGGGCGGCCGAGGTAGCCGGCGGCGACCCCGGCCCCGCCCGCGTACAACTCGCCTTCCGCGCCCGGGGGGACGGGCCGGCCGTGGGGGTCCAGGACCAGCGCGCGCATGCCGCCGATGGGCCGGCCGATGGGCACGGGCCCGGCGGTCTGGGCGGGGTCGAAGCGGTGCTCGGTGATGTCCACCGAGCACTCGGTGGGGCCGTAGGTGTTCCAGATCTCCACGTGCGGAACGCGCGCGAGCACCTGGTGGCAGAGCTCCGCGTGGAGGGGCTCGCCCGCGCTGAAGACGAGCCGCAGGGCGTCGCAGCCGGCCCAGCCGGCGGCGGTCACCAGGGAGCGCAGCACCGAGGGCACGGCCTGGAGGACGGTGACCCGGCCCGTGGCGGCCGCGGCCAGCATCGCCGCCGGGTCGCGCTCGGCGCCGTGCGGGGCGAGGACGACCGTGCCGCCGCTGATCAGCGGGGCGAAGAGTTCCAGTCCGGCCGCGTCGAAGCCGATGGTGGTCTTCTGCAGGATCCGGTCGGCCGGGCCGAGCCCGTGCCGTTCGGCGAGCCAGCGCACCCGGTTGGCGATGCCGGCGTGCGGGACGACGACGCCCTTGGGGCGGCCGGTGGAGCCGGAGGTGTGGAGCACGTACGCCGGACGCCGCGCGGCCTCCGCCGGGTCGCCGGGCACCTCGGGAGCGGTCTCGTCCTGCCCCTGGTGCTCCCCGGGCTCGTCGAGGACCAGCACCCGGGCGGTGGTGCCGGTGGGGAGGGACGGTACGGCGGCGCGCTCGGTGAGCACGATCGGGGCGCCGGTGTCGGCGAGGGCCCAGGAGAGCCGTTCGGCGGGGTGGTCCGGGTCCAGGGGTACGTACGCGGCGCCCGCCTTCCACACCGCCAGCAGGGCGGTGACCAGGTCGTCGCCCCGCCGCAGGCACACTCCGACGAAGGCGTGCGGGCCGGCGCCCAGCGCCACCAGCCGGTGCGCCAGCCGGTTGGCACTCCGCTCCAGCGCCCGGTAGGTGAGGGTGGTCCCGCCGGCCTGGACGGCGTCGACCGCGATCGCGTCCGGCGTCGCCGCGGCCCGCGCGGCGATCAGCTCGGGCAGCGGCCGGAAGGAGTCCGGTGCGGCGGGCGGGGTCCGGTCGTTCACGGATGCTCCTTCGCGGGGGCGCCTGGTCGGCGGCGGGTGGGGAGGAACCGGCGGCGGCTCAGCCGGCGGCCGCCTCCGCCATGCGGAGGCGCAGGCTCAGCGGGCGCATGTCGGTCCACACCGCGTCGACGCGCGCCAGGCACTCCTGGCGGGTGCCCTCGGTCCCCTCCGCGCGCCAGCCGTCCGGCAGCGGCCGGTCGGCCCACCAGATCGAGTACTGTTCCTCGTCGTTGAGGACCACGCGGTAGCGGTGGTCCGGGGTGCTGTTCGGCTCGTCCATGGCCTGCTAGCCGTTCACGATGCGCCGGACGGTCGCCGTGAACTCGGCGGTCGTGCCGTCGCGTTCGGCGATCCCGGCGATGTGCTCGGCGACCTCGTGGAACGTGCGTCCGTCGAAGCCTTCCAGCTCCTCCAGCACCTTCATGCCGAGCTCGTTCTCCAGGTCGAGCAGGACCTGCACCATGGAGAAGGAGTCGAGGTCGCCCAGCTCCTTGGGCTCGGGGACGTCCGGCTGCTCCGCGCAGATGGTGACGGCCGTGCGGCGGATCACCTCGGTGAATTCCTCGACGATCGACGGGTTGTCGCCGGTTCCGGTCTCATTGTCCAGCATAACTTTTCGCCAACGCTCCTCGGACAGGGCGGCGCAATCAGTCCGCCGTGGTGGGGACCGACCGTAGTCAGCGGTTTCCGGCGAGGGCAATGGCGGGCGCCGGAAACGGTGTTGCCGCATTCCCGGCGTCCCGCCGGCGAGACACCGCCGGGCCGCTCGTTCCGCCCGCCGCATTGCCCCCGGCATTCCGGGGCGGGTACGAATTCAGGGATTCATGGCGGGTAATCGGCCTGCGCGCCACCACAGTCGAAGGGGCAGGTGACAATGCTTTTCCCGCACACCGGGACCGGTCGTGTCGAATTGCGGCCGGCGGGCGCCGGGGACGCGGCGGCGGCCTATGGGATCCTCTTCCGGCTGGGCACCGCCGGGCTGCCCGTGCTGGACTCCTACGCGAAGACCTTCGGGCAGGGCCTCTCGGCCTGCTTCCTCGTCCACCGCGTGGACACCGGCGAGGTCGTCGGCCTGAGCACGCTCTCGGCCCCCACCCCGGCCGGCCACATGCGCCTGGAGGTCCATCTCGCCGGTGACGCGGGCGAGTTCAGCGGCGACGTCCACGCGCTGACCGTCAATTTCGCCTTCGCGATGTGGCGGGTACGGAAGGTGTACATTCACCGGACCTCGCCGGACACCACCGGCATCGGCTTCGGCGCGGAGCACGCCTCCCTCCTCCGGCCCGAGGCCGTCCTGCCCGACCACACCTATTTCCACGGCCGGCTGTGGGACGTCCACGTCCTCGCCGTCCACCGTACGGACTGGAACACCCACGGTGTGGAACTCCTCGAGCAGATCGTCTGAACCCATTCCTGTCCTGACAGCAATCCAGTTGGAGGTGCCGCGATGACCCAGCACGTATGGGGATACTTGCCGGAGTACGAGAAGGAACGCGCGGACATTCTCGACGCGGTGGACACGGTGTTCGGCTCGGGCCAGCTGGTGCTCGGCAAGAGCGTCCGCTCGTTCGAGGAGGAGTTCGCCGCGTACAACGGCGTGGGGCACTGCGTCGGCGTCGACAACGGCACGAACGCCATCGTGCTCGGCCTGCGCGCCCTCGGGATCGGGCCGGGCGACGAGGTGATCACGGTCTCCAACACGGCCGCGCCCACCGTCATCGCGATCAACGCCGTGGGCGCCGTCCCGGTGTTCGTCGACATCGACCCCGACACCTACCTGATGGACGTCGGCCAGGTCGCCGCCGCCATCACCCCGCGCACCCGCTGCCTGCTGCCGGTGCACCTCTACGGCCAGTGCGTCGACATGGCCCCGCTGAAGGCGCTGGCCGCCGAGCACGGCCTGGTCGTCCTGGAGGACTGCGCGCAGGCCCACGGCGCCCGGCACCACGGCCGGATCGCCGGCTCGATGGGCGACGCCGCCGCGTTCTCCTTCTACCCGACCAAGGTGCTGGGCGCCTACGGCGACGGCGGCGCGACGGTCAGCGACGACCCGGCCGTCGACGCCCGGCTGCGCCGGCTGCGCTTCTACGGCATGGAGGACCGCTACTACGTCGTCGAGACCCCGGGGTACAACAGCCGGCTCGACGAGGTGCAGGCGGAGATCCTCCGCCGCAAGCTGACCCGCCTCGACGGCTACATCGAGCGCCGCCGCGCCATCGCGGCCCGCTACGCCGAGGCGTTCGCGGGCACCGGCATCGTCACGCCGAAGCTCGCGCCGGGCAACGACCACGTGTACTACGTCTACGTGGTGCGCCACCCGCGCCGCGACGAGCTGATCGAGGCCCTCAAGGCCCACGACATCCACCTGAACATCAGCTACCCCTGGCCGGTGCACGAGCAGGAGGGCTTCGCCCACCTCGGCTACGCCCCGGACGACCTGCCGGTGACCAGCCGGGTCGCCAAGGAGATCTTCTCGCTGCCCATGTACGCCTCCCTGTCCGACGCGGAGCAGGAGCGGGTCATCGAGAAGGTGCTCGACGTGGCGGGAAGGCTCTGAGCGCGGTGGGCGACTGGTCGGCCGGCGGCCGGGGACTGATGTCCACCGAGGAGTTCCACGGCTGGTGGGCCGGGCGCCTGGCGGCCGGCGGGTTCTCGGTGGAACGCATCCCCTTCTCCGGCCTGGACGCGTGGGCGTTCGACGAACGGACGGGCAACCTGGGGCACGAGAGCGGCCGGTTCTTCACCGTCGAGGGCCTGCGGGTCCTGGAGGGCGGGACGGACGTCTGGTCGCAGCCGGTCATCAACCAGCCCGAGATCGGCATCCTGGGCATCGTCGTCAAGGAGTTCGACGGCGTCCTCCACTGCCTGATGCAGGCGAAGATGGAGCCGGGCAACGTCAACACGCTCCAGCTGTCGCCCACGGTCCAGGCGACCCGCAGCAACTACACCCAAGTGCACCGGGGTCACACCACCCGCTACCTGGAGTACTTCACCGGGCCGGAGCGCGGCCAGGTGCTGGTCGACGTCCTCCAGTCGGAGCAGGGCGCCTGGTTCTGGCGCAAGCGCAACCGCAACATGGTCGTGCTCGCCACCGGCGACGTGCCCCTCCACGAGGACTTCTGCTGGCTCACCCTGGCCCAGCTCCGCGAGCTGACCTCGGTCGACAACCTGCTCAACATGGACGCCCGGACCGTGCTGTCCTGCATGCCCTTCGGGCTGCCCGACGAGGACGAGGACCCGACCGGGGACGCCTTCCGCGACGCGCTCGTCCGCTCCTACCAGTACCGGCACCAGCCGGAACGCGGGCGCGGACCCGGCACGGCGGGCGGCATCCTCAGCTGGTTCACCGAGGCCAAGACGCGGTGCGACTGGAACGCCCGGCTCGTGCCCATGGCCGACGTCGCCGGCTGGGGCCGGGACGACTGGGAGATCTCCGACCGCGCGGGCGAGCAGTTCCGCGTCATCGCGGTCGAGGTCGCGGCCGGCACCCGGGAGGTCACCCGCTGGACGCAGCCGCTGCTCCAGCCGCGCGGCGAGGGCCGGGCGGTGTTCGTCGCCCGGGCCATCGACGGCGTGCTCCACCTGCTGGTGCGGGCCCGGCCCGAGTACGGGCTGCTGGACCAGGTGGAGATGGCCCCGACCGTCCACCTCCACCCGGGCCGGGGGATCGAGGACGTGCGCGAGCCCTTCCTGCGCGACGCGCTGCGGCCCGGCGGCGGTACGACGCGCTACGACCACGTCCTCTCCGAGGAGGGCGGCCGCTTCCACCACGCGCTCACGCGCTACCAGATCGTCGAGGTGGACGAGGGCTTCCCCGTGGACGTGCCCCCGCAGCTGTGCTGGATGACCGCCCGGCAGCTGACCGATCTGCTGCGCCACGGTCACTACCTCAACATCGAGGCCCGCTCCCTGCTCACCTGCCTCCACAGCCTGTGCTGAACGGCCCCGCCGGGCCCGCGACCCGGCGCCGGGCGGCGGGTGCTCCGTACGCGTTGAGAATTCCGAGGCTGGTGGGAAATGTTTGAAGCCGCGAATGTCACCGAGATGTCCATCCCGGGGGCCTACCGCATCGTCCCCGGCAAACTGCCGGACCGCAGGGGTCACTTCTTCGAGGCGTTCCGCTCGGAGACCCTCTCGGAGATCATCGGCTACCCGTTCGTCGTCGGGCAGGCGAACTACTCCTCCAGCCGCCGCAACACCATGCGCGGCATCCACAGCACCGCGCTGCCGCCGGGCCAGGCCAAGCTGGTCACCTGTGTGCGCGGCGCGGTCCTCGACGTCGCGGTGGACCTGCGGGTGGGCTCGCCCACCTTCGGGCAGTACGACGTGACCCCCCAGGACGAGGAGTCCGGCACGGCGGTCTACCTGGCCGACGGGATCGGCCACGCCTTCCTGACCCTCACCGACGACGCGTGCATGAACTACCTCTGCTCCGAGCCGTACATCCCCGGCACGATGATCGAGGTCGACCCGCTGGACCCCGACATCGGCATTCCCTGGAACCTCACCGAGCCGCCGGTCATGTCGGACAAGGACGCCGGGGCGCCCACGCTGAGCGAGGCGGTGGCCCGCGGGATGCTCCCCACCTACGAGGAGTGCCTCGCCCACTACGCGGCGCTGCGCGAGGGCCCGTCCCGGGGCTGAGCCCCGCCCGGCCGGCCCGCCGCCCGGTCACCGTTTCTACCGCCCCATGCCGATCGGAGTTCTTCCACATGTTCAACTGCACCGGCGACAGACTGCGCATCGGGATCATGGGCTGTGCGGACATCGCCTGGCGGCGGACCCTCCCGGCGCTGGAGGACGACCCGGCCGTGGAGATCGCGGCGATCGCGAGCCGCGGCGCGGCCACCGCGCGGCGATTCACCGACCGGTTCGGCGGCGTCCCCCTGGAGGGGTACGACGCACTCCTGGACGTCGACGGCCTCGACGCCGTCTACATCCCGCTGCCGGGACTGATGCACGCCGAGTGGGTCACCCGGTCGCTGGAGGCGGGCAAGCACGTCCTCGTCGAGAAGCCGCTGACGGCCGGGGCGGCGGAGACGCGCCGGGTCGTGGCGTACGCGCGCGAGCGCGGGCTGGTGCTGCTGGAGAACTACATGTTCCTCTACCACTCGCAGCACGCGGCGGTGCGCAACGCGCTGGACGACGGCGCCATCGGCGAACTGCGCGGCTTCTCCAGCGCGTTCACCATCCCGCCGAAGCCCGCCGGCGACATCCGCTACCAGCGGGACGTGGGCGGCGGCGCCTTCCTGGACTTCGGCGGCTACCCCGTGCGCGCCGCGCAGTACTTCCTCGGCGGCGACCTGCGGGTCGTCGGCGCGGTGTTCCGGCGAGACCGGGAGCACGACGTGGTGATGTCTGGCAGCGTGCTGCTCGCCACGCCCGAGGGGATCCCGGCCCGGCTGACCTTCGGCATGGAGCACTCCTACCGCAACACCTACGCGCTCTCCGGCGCCACCGGCCGGATGCTGCTGGACCGGGCCTTCACCCCGCCCGAGACCCACCGGCCCGTGCTCCGCGTCGAACGGCAGGACCACGCGGAGGAGATCACCCTGGCCGCCGACCACCAGTTCGCCAATGTGATCGCGACGTTCACGGCCGCCGTGCGCGGCGAGCGCGACGTCACCCCGCAGCAGGAGGGCAGCCTGCGCCAGGCCGAGCTGATCGAGGAGATCCGCCGGGCCGCCCTCGTGGTGGACGTCTGAGCGGGCCCGGGGACGTGCCGAAGGGGCCGGGCGGACCGAACGCGGTCCGCCCGGCCCCCGGGACCGTCACGGTCGGGGCAGTCGGGGCAGGAAGTCCTCGACCCGGACGCCCAGGCCCCGGCGGTCCGCCTCGTCCCGCACCCAGCGGGCCAGGGCCAGGTCCAGGACGCCCAGGCCGAAGGGCGAGAAGACGGCGATCGCGGCGGGGTCCCGCCGGAAGCCCGGCGCGCCCCGCAGCAGCCCACCGACGCTCGCGGCGATGAAGTCCCGCCCGCCGGTGGCCTGTTCGGCGAGGTGGAGCGAGGTGTTCTCGCGGCAGACGTGGTCGGCGTCGTCGACGACGTTCTGCGCGCCGAGGATCGCTTCCACGGTCAGGTCGCGCAGGGACACGTGGAGCACCGTCGCCCCCGGCCGGCACGCGGACAGGTCCAGGTGCGGCGTGGCGGCGGTCGTGGCGAGCGCGACGAGCGGGTGGGCGCCCATCGCGTCCTCGATCCGCTCCGCGACGGTGAAGGAGACCCCCGGCAGCATCTCCCGGGCGGCGTCGGCGAAGCCGGCGGCCCGCGCGCGGTCCAGGTCGAAGACGACGACCTCGCGCAGCGAGGGCAGCCGGGCCGCGGTGAAGCGCAGCACCTCGCGGTTGATCGGCCCGCAGCCGACGAGGGACATCCCCCGGGGCTCCGCGTCCGTCACCAGCAGGCCCGCCGCGACGGCGGCGGAGGCCGCGGTGCGCTTGGCCGAGATCGCCGACGCCTCCAGCAGCGCCTCGGGGCGCCCGTCGGCCGTGGAGTTGAGCACGACGGTGGCGCTGGCCCGCTCCTTCCCGGCCGCCACGTTGCCGGGGAAGCTCGCGATCCACTTCATCCCGGCGACCGGGTCGGCGCCGCCGACGTAGCCGGGCAGGCCGATGACGCGGTTGCGGGCGTCGTCGGGGAAGCGCAGGAACACCGAGTGCGGCAGGGCGGTGTCGCCCTCGTCGTGGAGCCGGTAGGTGTCCTCCACGAGCGTGAGAATCCGCTGCTCCTGGTCCCGCAGGACGTCCTGCGCCGCCTGGTGGCCGATGATCAGCAAGGGACGGTCTCCTTAGTGTCGAGATCGGGGTCGGGGTCGGGTTCGAAATCGGGGTCGATGACGGTGTCGAGGTCGATGTCGCCGAAGTGGCGGCGCACCCAGGCGTCGGAGTAGACGGTGTCGAGGTAGCGGTCGCCGCCGTCGGGCAGGATCAGGACGCAGGAGGCGCCGGCCGGGATCTCCGGCGCGAGCTTGCCGAGCGCGGCGACGACGGCCCCGGAGGAGCCCCCGGCGAGGATCGCCTCGCGCCGCACCAGCCGCCGGCAGCCGGCCACCGACTCCAGGTCGCTGATGTGCACGACCCGGTCCGCGGCCGTCCGGTCCAGCAGGGCCGGGGCCACGGAGGCGCCGTGCCCGGGGATCAGCCGGGGGCAGGACACCGGCGAGTCGAACAGCACGCTGCCCACCGCGTCGACCGCCACGACCGTGGTGGCCATGCCGCGCTCGCGGATGTAGGCGGCGCAGCCGCCCAGGGTGCCCGTGGTGCCCGCGGCGACGAACAGGTAGTCGACGTCGCCGCCCATGGCCCGGTCGATCTCCCGCATGGTCGTCTCGCGGTGCGTCCGGGGGTTGCGCGGGTTGGCGTACTGGTCGGGCACGTAGGCGTGGGGCACCGTCGCGGCGAGCTCGGCGACGCGGCGCAGCCGGGCCGGGAGGTATTCGCCGGTGGCGGGGTCGGGTTCGGTGACGATCTCCACCTCGGCCCGGTAGGCGCGCAGGATCGCGAGGTTCTGCTCGGTGGTGCGGGCGTCGACGACGCAGATGAACCGCAGCCCGTAGTAGCAGCAGATCTGGGCGAGCCCGATGGCGAGGTTGCCGGAGCTGGACTCGACGACCGTGGACGTGCCCGGCACGAGCGCGCCGGAGCGGATCCGTTCCAGCAGCATGCCGAGCGCGGACCGGTCCTTGATGCTGCCGCCGGGGTTGAACCGTTCGATCTTCGCGTGGACGCGGAAGTCGTGGTGGGGCGCGATCCGTTCCAGTTCGACGAGCGGGGTGTCCCCGACGGTCGACAGGATGCCCTTGGGGCGGTCCGCGGCCATCGCCTCCCCCTTCAGCGGTGGTCGGCCGGCGGCAGGTCGCCGGGGCCGAACAGGTCGGGCCGGGTCCAGCCGTCGAGGTCGTACTCGGACATGCAGCGGTCCGCGAAGCCCTTGAGGGCGTCGGCCTTGCCGCGTGCCTGGTAGCTGAGGAGGGTCTGCACGCGGATGCCCTCGTGGTCGCCGCCGTAGTTCCGCTCGTACAGCTCGTGGCGGCCGGCGAACTCGGTGCCGGTGGCGTCCCAGAGCAGTTTGAGGAGCTTCACCCGGTCGATGGCCTGGATGCCGCGCGAGCCGCGCAGATAGCGGTCCAGGTAGGGGCGGACCTCGGGGTTCTTCCAGTCGCTGGAGTGGGAGTTGAGGTAGATCAGGCCGCTGCCGACGGTCTGCTGGACGATCTCGCGGACGCGCGGGTAGCCGATGCCCATGAAGGTGCGGTAGGCCAGGCCGTAGTCGAGGTTGGGCTGCACGGAGCCGCCGTGCCAGTCGGTGGGCGACTTGGCCATGGCGTCCGACAGGCCCCAGAACATGTCGCGCCAGTTGAGGACCTCGCCGATCTGCGCCTGGACGCCCCGGAAGCCGGAGGTGCCGGTCGTCTCGACCGCCTTGAGCAGACAGCCGGCGATGAAGTCGAGCTTGACCGCGAGGCGGGTGCAGCCGTGGAAGGTGAAGCGCTCCAGGAAGCCGGACCGGGTGGCGAACGCGTTGGCCGCGCTCGCGTCGTACATGAGGACGTTCTCCCAGGGGACCAGCACCCGGTCGAAGACCATGATGGAGTCGTTCTCGTCCAGTCGGCTCGACAGCGGGTAGTCGAAGGGGCTGCCCAGGACCGCCGCCTGCATCTCGTAGGAGGTGCGGCAGATCAGCTTGAGGCCCGGGGTGCCCATGGGCACGGTGAAGACGGCGCCGAAGCGCTTGTCGCGCAGCGGCAGTCCCATGTGGGCGATGAGATTGGCGTTGGTGATCGCGGAGTTGGTGGCCACGACCTTGGCGCCCGAGACGATCAGCCCGGCGTCGGTCTCCTCCTCGACGTGCACGCACACGTCCGCGGTCCGGTCGGCCGGCCGGTCGCGGTCCACGGGCGGGTGGACGATCGCGTGGTTGAAGTACAGGACCCGTTCCTGCGCCCGCTTGTACCAGGCGCGCGCGTTGTCGGCGTACGGGCCGTAGAAGTCGGCGTTGGCGTCGAGGGTGCCGAAGAACGCGGCCTTGTAGTCGGGGGTGCGGCCCATCCAGCCGTACACCAGCCGCTGCCAGGAGACGATCGCGTCGCGCGCGGTGACGAGGTCCTCGGAGGTCCGGGCGGTCTTGAAGAACGGGTGGGTGAAGCCGCCGTTGCCGGTGTCGGTGGGGACGCTCAGCGTGCCCTCGGCCTCGGGGTCGTGGAGGGCGTCGTAGAGCTGGGCGACGGACCGGGCGCTGTTGCGGAAGGCGGGGTGGGTGGTGACGTCCCGGACGCGCTCGCCGCGGAACCAGACCTCCCGTCCGTCGCGCAGGGAATCCAGGTACTCCTCCCCGGTCATGGGGCGGACGTCGTTCGCTGTCGTCAACTCGGCCTTCTCTCGGGGAATTCTGCGGTCAGCCTGGTCGATGCGTTTTCGGCGATTGCGGGAAACGGGCGGCGCGAGGCCGTGGACAATGCGGGGAGGGCGATTCGGCGAGGGAATTGCGTACGGTCCGCGCCGGGGAATTCCCGGCGGTGGGGCCGCCGTCCCGCCGGCGGGACGGCGAGGGGCCGTCCGGCGCCGTCCCCGGGGCGCCGCCGGCTACGGAAGTCCGGGGCGGTCCTACCGAGGTATCGTTCGCGGCCCCGATCGGCCCTACCAAGGTATCGTCCCTGGCCCAGACCCCTTTCGGGAAGGGTTCCGGGCGGTAAAGTCCGGACCGTGTCAGATGCTTCGAGCGCGGCCGAGGCCGCCCCCCGGCGCGGCCCACGGGAATGGACCGTGGACACCGTCTTCTTTCTCCTCGCGGTGGCCTACGGAATGGCGATCGCGAAGAGCAGGCTGCACGGCGGGCCGGATTCCGCACCGGACGCGATGTTCAAGGCCGAGCAGATAGCCGGCGCGGTCGGCTGCGGTCTGTTGTGGCTGCGCCGCCGCTGGCCGGTGCATCTCGCGCTGGTATTGATCGTCCTTTCGGTGTTTTTCGAGATGGTCGCGGGCGCGATGCTCGTCGCGCTGTTCAGCGTGGCCGTCCAGAGGAAATCCCGGACGACCGCGCTGGTTTATCTGGCGGGTCTGGTGCCCGTGGTCGCGGACGTCTTCTTCCGGCCCGACCCGCTGCTGTCCGGGTTCCAGTACCTGGTCTTCGGCATGATCGTGCAGGCCAGCGCGGTCAGCTGGGGCCTGTTCGTCTCCCACCGCAGGCAGTTGCGCGACCGGATGGTCGCCGAGGCCGAACTGCGCGCGGAACAGGCCCAGATGCGGACCCGCGAGGCGGTGGCCCGCGAGATGCACGACGTCCTCGGCCACCGGCTCTCCCTGCTGAGCCTCCACGCGGGTGCCCTGGAGTACCGCACCGACGCGTCCCCGGAGGAGGTCGCCCGCGCGGCGGGCGTCATCCGGCAGAGCGCCCACCAGGCGCTCCAGGACCTCCGCGAGGTGCTCGGCGTGCTGCGCGCCCCGGTGGACGGCCCCCCGCAGCCCACCCTCGCCGACGTCCACCGGCTCGTCGCCGAGTCCGGGCGGGCCGGGATGCGGGTGAAGCTGCTGGAGGAGGTCCCGGAGGCCGCGCCGGAGACGATCGGCCGCACCGCCTACCGGGTCGTCCAGGAGGCGCTGACCAACGCCCGCAAGCACGCCCACGGCGCGGCCGTCAGCGTCCAGGTGAGCGGAAAGGCCGGCGAGGGGCTGACGGTCGCGGTGACCAACGCCGCGCCGGGGCCCCGGCAGCCGCGCGACCCCGCGCCGGTGCCCGCCGCGCCGCCCGGCCAGGGCCTGGCCGGACTCGCCGAGCGCGTCGCGCTGGCCGGCGGTCGCCTGGAGTACGGGCCGGACGGCAGCGGCGGCTGGCAGATCACGGCCCGTCTGCCCTGGCCGTGACGGCGCCCCGCGCCCCGATGGCCGCCACCACCCCCTAGTCAGAGTTGTTCGAGCGGTTGGAGTGATCCCCCCATGTCCGAGAAGCGGTATCCGCAGCAGGCCGGGCCCACCGTGGTCGCCGAGCCGGTCTGGGGCCAGGTACTCGTCTGCGTCGTCTTCGCCCTGATCGGCGCCGGCCTCGGCTGGCTGGTCAAGGCGGTCGCGAAGTGGCTGGTGACCCTGCCCTGGGCGCCGCTGCAGGGCCCGGCCAAGCTCGTCACCGCGATCCCCGAGCCGGGCCTGACGATCGGGGCGATCGCCCTGGGCGGCCTCGTCGGCCTCGTCGCGGGCGTGGCCGTGAAGTTCAGCGAGCTGTCCGTCGCCGTCCACGACGACCGGGTGGAGCTCATCCGCAAGGGCGAGCCGAGCGTCGTCGCGGGCGCCGACATCGCCCTGGCCTTCCGGGACGGCAAGCAGCTCGTCCTCCTCGGCCCCGGCACCGAGGAGCTCGCCCGGGAGGACTGCGACCAGGACCGGGCGCGCCTCGCCGCCGCCTTCGCCGCCCACGGCTACGCCTGGGCGGACGAGGACCCGTACAAGCAGGACTTCCGGCTGTGGATAGCCGAGGTCCCCGAGCTGGCCGAGCGCGCCAACACCCTGCTGAAGGCCCGCGCGGAGGCGCTGCGGAAGCCCGGCGCGAAGATGGAGGCCGCCGAGCTGAAGACGGAGCTGGCCCGTGTCGGCGTCGTCGTGCGCGACCAGGACAAGCGCCAGTACTGGCGGACGCTCCGCTAGGGCCTGTGCCCCGTGAGGGGCGCGGGGAACTGCGCGATCGGCCCCGACGGCCTGCGGTCGACGTGCCACGGCACGCCCTCCGCGGGCGCGTCGTGGCTTGTCGCGCAGTTCCCCGCGCCCCTCACGGGGCACCGTGGCCAGCCCGCCCGGCCCGTACGGGCGTTCGCGCGTCGCGCTCACCGGGCGGCGGCCGCCCGTTCCTCCAGGAAGGGAACGGTGTCGTTGGCGCTCGGCACGGCGAGCATCTCGTCCCGCAGCGCGGCGGCGCGCTCGCGGAAGGACGGCTCGCCGAGCAGCCGCAGCAGGCTCTCCCGGACGATCGCCCCGGTGGCCCGCGTCGAGTGGGTGGTGAGCCCCGCCCCCTGCGCGGCCAGGCGGTCCGACAGCAGCGGCTGGTCGACGTCCCAGGGCACGGTCAGCTGCGGAACGCCGTAGAACGCGGCGGTGTTGAGGGTGCCCACTCCGGCGTGGTGGATGATCGCCGAGCAGGTGAGCAGCAGCGCCTGCATCGGCACGTAGGGCACCAGCCGGGCGTTGTCCGGGACCCGCTTCAGCTTCTGTCGGGCCTCGTCGCTGATCGTCGCGACCAGCTCGATGTCCAGGTCGGCGACCGAGTCCAGGATCTCCTGCACGTCGATCGCGTAGCCGATGGCGTGGTCGGTGACCGTGAGCCCCAGCGTCAGGGCCACCCGGGGCCGCTCGGGGCGCTCCCACAGCCACTTCGGCACGACCGCCGGGCCCCCGTACGGGGTGAAGCGCAGCGACCGGTAGTCGAGGCCGGGCGCGTGGACCTGCAGGGACGGCGGCAGCAGGTCGAGGCCGAACTGCCCGGTGACCAGCTCCTCCGTGAACTCCCCGCCGTACCGGCGGGCGTAGCCGCCCAGCCACTCGCCGAGCGGGTCGCTCCCCTCGCCGCCCGGCCGCCCGGCGGCGAGCCGGACGAAGTGGCGGCGGGCGACGCCGTAGACGTCCGCGCCGATCAGCATCCGGCCGTGGGCCGCGCCGACGGCCCGCGCCGCGATCGCCCCGGCGAAGGTGAGGGGCTCCCACAGCACCAGGTCGGGCTTCCAGTGCCGGGCGTACTCGACGAGGGCGCCCGTCAGCGGGACGTTGGTCATCTTGTGCCAGCTGTCGGTCTGCAGCCGGTAGCCCTCGCGCAGGTACGCGAGGGTGATGTCCTCGGGCCGGCGCTCCACGGCGTCGTACGGCTCGGACAGGCCCGGCTGCTTCCGCGCGCCGGGCCGGCCGGGGCGGCGGCCGATGATCTGCCACAGGTCCCGGTCGCTGCCGACGGGCACCGCCGTGAGCCCCGCCTGGTTGATGGCCGCCGTCATCTTGGGCTGGCACGCCACCCGGACGTCGTGGCCGGCGGTGCGCAGCGCCCAGGCCAGCGGGGCCATGAGCAGGAAGTGGGTGCGCTCGGGATAGCAGGTGAACAGGACGCGCATGGGTCTACCTCACGGGTGGTTCAGCGGGTGGTGGAGCGGTGTGCGGCCGTGAGCTCCTCGACGCGGGGGACGAGCTCGTTGGGGGAGGGCAGGGCGTGGATCTCGTCGCGGAGGGCGGCGGCGCGCTCGCGGAAGGACGGCTCGGTGAGCAGGCGCAGGACGTGCGCGCGGATGTTCTCGCCGCCTGCGTCCCGGGGCGCCAGCGCCAGCCCGGTGCCCTGCTCGGCGAGCCTGCGGGCGAACAGCGGCTCGTCGAAGTGGTGGGGCACCGACAGCTGGGGCACGCCGTAGCGGCTGACGGTGGCCAGGGTGCCGGCGCCCGCGTGGTGGATGACCGCGTCGCAGGTGGGGGCGAGGGCGTGGAGGGGCACGTAGGGCACGAGGCGCGTGTTGTCGGGGATCCGCTTCAGCTTGGCCTTCTCGTCGTCGGCGATGGTGGCGACGATGTCGGCGTCCAGGTCGGCCAGGGCGTCCAGCAGGTCCTGGGTGCTGTGCGCGTAGCCGTTGAAGAGTTCGGTGGCGCTCAGGCCCATGGTGATGCCGACGCGGGGGCGCTCCGGCTTCCGCCGCAGCCACTTCGGCGTCTCGGCAGGGCCGCCGTAGGGGATGAACTGCGTGCGCTCGTAGTGGAGTCCGGGGGCTTCGGTCTGGAGGCTGGCCGGGAACTGGTCGATGGTGAAGTGCCCGGTGGTCATGGACTCGGTGAACTCGCCGCCGTGCTTGCGCGCGTAGCCGCCCAGCCAGTCCGCGAGGGGGTCTTCGCGCTCCCCCTCCGGCCGCTGCTCCTTGAGGCGGAGGAAGTGCTCGCGGGCGACGCCGAAGACGTCGATGCCGAAGAGCAGGCGGGCGTGGGCGGCGCCGACGGCCTCGGCGGCGATGGGCCCGGCGAGGGTGAGCGGGTTCCAGATCACCAGGTCGGGCTTCCAGTACCGGGCGTACTCCACCAGTCCGGCGATCATCGGGAAGTTCTCCGGCTTGTGGCCCTTCTCGACCATGTCGTAGTACCCGGCGTACATGTGGTCCCACGTGGCCCTCGCGGGGTCCTCGGTCACGTCCCACGGCGAGTGGAGGCCCGCGCGGGCCTCCTCCAGCGCCTCGGGCTCCATCCGCGCGGTGCGGAAGAGGTCGCTGTCCCGGCCGACGGGCACGGCCGTCAGCCCGGCCTGGGTGATCGTCCCGGCGAACGAGGGCTGGCTCGCCACGCGGACGTCGTGACCGGCGTTCCGCAGCGCCCAGGCCAGCGGCACCATCCCCATGAAGATCGTCTTTTCGGGGATGGCGGTGAAGAGAATGCGCATGGTGTCCCTCTGATCAGACGGTGGTGGCGCGGCGGTGCCGTGCGGTGAGTTCTTCGAGGCGGGGGACGAGCTGGTTGGGGGTGGGCAGGGCGAGGGTCTCGTCGCGCAGCGCCGCCGCCCGCTCGCGGAAGGACGGCTCGGTCAGCAGCCGGACGACGTGCTCGCGGACGGCCCGGCCGGTGGCCTGGCCGGTGTGGAGCTCCAGTCCCGCGCCGTGCTCGGCGAGCTTCCGGGCGAGGATCGGCTGGTCCCAGTGGTAGTGCAGGGACAGGTGCGGGACCGGGTGCCGGGCGACGGTCGCGAGCGTGGCGGCGCCCGCGTGGTGGACGACGACGTCGCAGGTGGGGGCGAGGGCGTGGAGGGGGACGTAGGGCACGAGCCGGGCGTTGTCCGGGATCCGCCGGAGCTTGGCCTTCTCCTCGTCGGCGATGGTCGCCACGACCTCGATGTCGAGGTCGGCGAGCGAGTCGAGGACGTCCTGGGTGTCGACGGTGTAGCCGCTGTAGACGTCGGTGGCGCTCAGGCCCATGGTGATGGCGACGCGCGGCCGTTCCGGCGCCCGGCGCAGCCAGTCCGGTACGACGGCCGGGCCGCCGTAGGGGATGAACTGGGCGCGCTCGTAGGCGAGTCCGGGCGCCTCGGCCTGGAGGCTCGCGGGGAACTGGTCGATGGTGAAGTGCCCGGTGGCCATGGACTCGCGGTAGGCGCCGCCGTGCTTGCGCGCGTAGCCGCCGAGCCACTCGGCGAGGGGGTCTTCGCGCCCGTCCTCCGGCCGCCGCTCCTTGAGGCGGAGGAAGTGCTCGCGGGCGACGCCGAAGACGTCGACGCCGAAGAGCAGGCGGGCGTGGGCGGCGCCCACGGCCTCGGCGGCGATGGGCCCGGCGTAGCAGAACGGCTCCCAGATCACGAGATCCGGCCGCCAGTGCCGGGCGTACGCCACCAGGTCGCCGATCACGGGGAAGTTGTCCTCGCGCAACGACCCGACGGCCAGGCGGTACCCGTCGAGCAGCCCCGCCCAGGTCGCCCGCGCCGGGTCCTCGGTCACGTCCCACGGCGTGGGCAGCCCCACCCGCGCGTCGGCGATCACCTGCGGGTCGACCATGTCGAGCAGCCGGAACGGATTGCCGCGCCGGCCGACGGGCACGGCCGTCAGCCCGGCCTGGGTGATCGTCTCCGTGAGCGCGTGCCGGCTCGCGAAGCGCACCTCGTGGCCGGCGGTGCGCAGCGCCCAGGCCATCGGCACCATGTACTGGAAGACGCTCTTGTGCGGGCTGGTCGCGAACAGGACGCGCATGGGGCTACCTCACGGGTGGTTCAGCGGGTGGTGGAGCGGTGGGCGGCCGTGAGCTCCTCCAGACGGGGGACGAGCTCGTTCGGGCTCGGCGTCGCGTCAATCTCGTTCCGCAGCGCCGTCGCCCGCTCCTTGAAGGCGGGCTCGGTCAGCAGCCGCAGCACGGCCGCGCGGACAGACTCCGCGGTGGCCTCGTCGGCCCGGATCGCGAGCGAGCCGCCCTGCTCGGCGGCCCGGCGGCCCAGGACCGGCCCGTCGAAGTCCCACGGCAGCAGCAGCTGGGGGACGGGGTGGCGGGCGAAGGTGAGGAACGTCCCGAACCCGCCGTGGTGGATGGCCAGGTCGCAGGTGCGGGCCAGGTCGTGCAGCGGCACGTAGGGCACCAGCCGGGCGTTGGCCGGCACCCGCGCGAGCTTGTGGCGCTCGGCGTCCGCGACCGTCGCGACGATCTCGACGTCGAGGCCGTCCAGCGCGTCCAGGACGCCCTGCACGTCGATCGCGTAACCCGCGTCGTGGTCCGTCGAGCTGAGCCCCATCGTCAGCGCCACCCGGGGCCGTTCGGGCCGGGTCCACAGCCACTTGGGCAGCACGGCCGGGCCGCCGTAGGGCACGAACCGCAGGGGCAGCCGGCCGGGGAGGCCGTCCGTCGCGAGCGACGCCGGGAGCTGGTCGACGGTGAACCGGCCCGTGACCATGGACTCGCTGAACTCGCCGCCGTACATGCGCGCGTAGCCGCCCAGCCAGTCGGCGAGGGGGTCGACGCGCTCGCCCTCCGGTCGCTGCTCCTTGAGCCGCAGGAACCGCCGGCGGGTCGCACCGAACACGTCGACGCTCCACAGCAGCCGGCCGTGCGCGGCGCCGCACGCCTCGGCGGCGATGGGGCCCGCCATGGCCAGCGGCTCCCAGAGGATCAGGTCGGGCCCCCACTGCCGGGCGAAGCGCACGAGGTCGGCGATCATCGGGAAGCTCGCGGGCTTGTGCCAGAGCGAGACGATCCGCTCGTACCCCTCGGTCAGGTGCTCCCACGTGGCCCGGTCCGGTTCGTGGGCCGCGTCGTAGGGCGCGGGCAGGCCGTACTCCGGGCGGTAGGACCAGTCGGGGAGGGTGTGCATGCTGCGGTCGAGCAGCTTCCACAGGTCGTAGTCCCGGCCGACGGGGACGGCGGTGAGCCCCGCCTGGGTGACGACGTCCGCGAACCAGGGCGTGCAGGCCACCCGCACGTCGTGGCCGGCGGTGCGCAGCGCCCAGGCCAGCGGGAACATCGGCAGGACGTGGGCCTTCTCGGGGTTGGCGACGAGGAGGACGCGCAACGGGCTCACCCCCGGCCCTTCGCCGCTGTGGAACCGTCGCGGTGCTCGGCCACGAGCCGTTCCAGGACGGGCACCAGGTCGTTCGGGGCGGGCTGGGCGAGCATCCGCGTCCGCAGCTCCGCCGCGCCCGCCCGGAAGCCCGGTTCGGACAGCAGCCGCAGCAGGCCCTCCCGTACGTCCCGGCCGGTCGCCCGCTTGGGGTTCATCATCAGGCCGGCGCCGGTGGCGACGACGCCCTCGGCCAGGGCCGGGCCGTCGTTGTCCCAGGGCAGCGTCAGCTGGGGCAGTCCGCGCAGCGCGGTGGTGGCGAGGGTGCCGAAGCCGGCGTGGTGGATGACGGCGTCGCAAGTGGCGGCGAGCGCGTCCAGCGGGAGGAAGGACTCCACCCGGGTGTTGGTGGGCACGCGGGTGAGCTTGTGCTGCTCGGACTCGGCGATGGTGGCGACGAGTTCGATGTCGAGGTCCGCGACGGCGTCGAGGATGTCCTGCACACCGACGTTGTACTCGCCCCCGTGCCCGGTCGTGCTCAGCCCCAGCGTGAGGGCGACGCGCGGCCGCTCCGGGCGGGCGCGCAGCCACGGGGGGACCACGGCGGGGCCGCCGTAGGGCGTGCAGCGCAGGGGGACGTACGTGAGGCCGGCGGCGCGGCGCTGGAGGCACTCGGGCACCAGGTCGACGGTGAACTGCCCGGTGACCAGCTCCTCGCGGAACTCCGTGCCGTACTTGCGCGCGTAGGCGCCCAGCCAGTCGGCCATGGGGTCCACGCGCTCCGCCTCGGGGCGCTCCGCCTTGAGGCGGAGGAAGTGCTCGCGGGCCACGCCGTACATGTCGATGCCGAAGAGGAGGCGGGCGTGGGCGGCGCCCACGGCCTCGGCGGCGATGGCCCCGGCGTAGGTGAGCGGCTCCCAGATGACCAGGTCGGGCCGCCACTGCCGGGCGAACTCCACCAGGTCGCCGACCATGGGGACGTTGCTGGTCTTGTGCCAGCGCTCGACCTGGGTCGCGTAGCCCTGGCTGAGGTACTCCCAGGTGATCTCGTCGTGGGGGCGGTCGGCCACGTCGTAGGGCAGGGGCATGCCGCCGCGCTCGGTCTCGCCGAGCCAGCTCGGATCGCGGGCGAGGAGCTGCCAGAGGTCGCGGTCGCGGCCGACGGGGACGGCGGTGAGCCCGGCCCGGGTGATCTCCTCGGTGAACTTCGGCTGGCTCGCGAAGCGGACCTCGTGGCCGGCGGTGCGCAGGGCCCAGGCCAGCGGAGCCATCAGGAGGAAGTGCGTCCGCTCCGGATAGGCGGTGAACAGTATTCGCATGGTGTCCCTGTGTCCGGTCAGGCGGCGGTGGTCGTGGTGGCGCGGCGGTGCCGCTCGGTGAGTTCTTCGAGGCGGGGGACGAGCTGGTTGGGGGTGGGCAGGGCGAGCGTCTCGTCGCGGAGGGCGGCGGCGCGCTCGCGGAAGGACGGCTCGGTCAGCAGCCGCAGGACGTGCTCGCGGACGGCCCGGCCGGTGGCCTCGCTGGTGTGGAGCTCCAGCCCGGCGCCCTGTGCGGCGAGCTTCCGGGCGAGGATCGGCTGGTCGTAGTGGTAGTGCAGGGACAGGTGGGGCACGGGGTGCCGGGCGACGGTGGCGAGGGTGGCCGCTCCGGCGTGGTGGACGACCGCGTCGCAGGTCGGCGCGAGGGCGTGCAGGGGCACGTAGGGCACGAGCCGCGCGTTGCCGGGGATCCGCTTCAGCTTGGCTTTCTCGCTGTCCGCGATGGTGGCGACGATCTCGATGTCGAGGTCGGCGAGGGAGTCGAGGACGTCCTGGGTGTCCACGGTGTAGCCGCTGTAGACGTCGGTGGCGCTCAGCCCCATGGTGATGGCGACGCGCGGCCGTTCCGGCGCCCGGCGCAGCCAGTCCGGCACGACGGCCGGGCCGCCGTAGGGGATGAACTGCGTGCGCTCGTAGTGGAGTCCGGGGGCCTCGGTCTGGAGGCTCGCCGGGAACTGGTCGATGGTGAAGTGGCCCGTGGCCATGTCCTCGGTGAACTCGCCGCCGTGCTTGCGGGCGTAGCCGCCCAGCCAGTCCGCGAGGGGATCGACGCGCTCGCCCTCCGGCCGCCGCTCCTTGAGCTTCAGGAAGAGGTCGCGGACCCCGCCGAAGACGTCGACGCCGAAGAGGAGGCGCGCGTGGGCGGCGCCCACCGCCTGGGCCGCGATCGGGCCCGCGTAGGTGAGCGGGTCCCAGATCACCAGGTCGGGCCGCCAATGCCGGGCGAATTCCACCAGGTCGGCGGCCATGGGGAAGGCCGCCAGCCGGTGGCGCTCGCCGACGGCCGTGGCCATGCCCGCGGAGAGGTACTCCCAGGTGGCCTTCTCCGGATCGGTGAAGGCGTCGTAGGGCGGCTCGATGCCGGCCCGCCCCGCGTCCGCCGCGCCGTCCGCACCGCCCGCCGCCGCGCGCGCGGCCCACAGCCGGTCGTGGTCCCGGCCGACGGGCACGGCCGTCAGCCCGGCCTGCGTGATCGTCGCCGCAAAGGCGGGCTGGCTGGCGAAGCGCACCTCGTGGCCGGCGGTGCGCAGCGCCCAGGCCAGCGGCACCATGTACTGGAAGACGCTCTTGTGCGGATTGGCCGCGAACAGGACGCGCATGGGGGCTACCTCACGGGTGGTTCAGCGGATGGTTCAGCAGGTGGTTCAGCGGATGGCGGTGCGGTACGCGGCCGTGAGCTCCTCCAGACGGGGGACGAGCTCGTTGGGGCTCGGCAGCGCGCGGAACTCGTCGCGCAGCGCCGTGGCCGCCTGCCGGAAGCCGGGTTCGCGCAGGACGCGCAGCAGGGCCTCGCGCACGGCCGGGCCGGTGGCGCGGTCGGCGCGGATGGTGAGGACGGAGCCCTGCGCGGCCGCCCGCCGGGCCAGTTCCGGCTCGTCGAAGTCCCAGGGCACGGCGACCTGCGGCACGGGGTTGAGGGTCGTCGTCAGGAAGGTGCCCGGCCCCGCGTGGTTGATGACCGCGCTGCAGGTGGGCAGCAGGGCGTGCAGCGGCACGTACGAGACGAGCCGGACGTTGCCGGGCACCGCGCCCAGCTTGCCCTGCTCGGACTCGGCGAGGGTGGCGACGACCTCGATGTCCAGGTCCGCCAGCGAGTCGAGGATGTCCCCGACGTCGGCGACGTGCCCGGCGAAGCGGCTGGTGGCGGCGATGCCCAGGGTGAGCGCCACCCGGGGGCGGGCGGGCTCCTCCCACAGCCACCGGGGGACGACGGCGGGGCCGCCGTAGGGGACGTAGCGCATGGGGACGTAGTGGGTGTCGGCCGTCATGCGCAGCGACGCCGGGAACTGGTCGATGCTGAAGTGGCCCGTGGCCATGTCCTCGGTGAACTCGCCGCCGTACTTGCGGGCGTAGCCGCCCAGCCAGTCCGCGAGCGGGTCGGCGCGCTCCGCCTCCGGCTGCCGGGCCTTGAGCTCCAGGAAGCGGGTGCGGGCCATCCCGATGACGTCGATGCTCCACAGCAGCCGGGCGTGGGCGGCGCCGGTGGCCTTGGCCGCGATCGGCCCGGCGTAGGTGAGCGGCTCCCAGATGATCAGATCGGGCCGCCAGTGCCGGGCGAACTCCACCAGGTCCTTGATCATGGGGAAGTTGTCGGTCCGGTGCCACTGGGAGACGACGTCCCGGTACCCGGCGAGGGTGGTCTCCCAGTCGAGCTCCGCCGGGTCCCGCTCGGCGGCGTCGTACGGCACGGGCAGGCCCTTGCGGGCCGCCTCGGCGTGCTCCGGCTTCAGCCGCGCCAGCCGCTGGATGTCCCGCGCGCTGCCCACGGGCACGGCGGTGAGCCCGGCCTGGGTGATCACGTCCGTGAACGAGGGCTGGCTGGCCACCCGGACCTCGTGGCCGGCGGTGCGCAGCGCCCAGGCCAGCGGCACCATCTGCTGGAAGAGGCTCTTGTCCGGGGTGGTGGTGAACAGTATTCGCATCGTGTCCCTGTGTCTGTGGGCGGGTCCGGGCGCGGCGCGGGCGCGGGGCGGGACGGGGGCGCTACGCCGCCTCGTGCCCGGCCTGTTCGCGGACGACGGCGGCGGCGAGCCGGTCCAGCCCCTCGTGTAGGCCGACGCGGGGGTGCCAGCCGGTGACGTCCGGGAACGCCGACGACCGCAGGACGAAGTCGAGTTGGTCGGTGCTCACCGCGTACTCGGCCGGTGTGGTGGACACGACCGGCACGGGCGGGAGGCCCGTGTGCCGGGCGACCGCCTCGGCGATCGCCGTGAACAGCTCGGCGACGCTGGTCTGGGCGCCGGTGCCGATCTCCCAGTGCCGGCCGGTGACCGCGGCGGGCGCGTCGAGGGCGGCGGTGAACGCGCGGGCCGCGTCGTCGATGCCGAGGAGGTCGCGCTTGGGCGTGCCGCCGTGCCACATGGTCAGCGGCAGTCCGGCGGCGGCGCGCCGGGTCATGGCCGCGACGACGCCCCGGTCCAGGCCGGGGGCGTCCGTGCCCAGGCTGTAGAGGGTGGACAGCCGCAGGGTGGTGCCCCGGACCAGTCCCTCGGCGGTGGCGTCGGCGATCGCCCGTTCCGCCTCCAGCTTGTGCCGGTCGTAGGCGGTCAGCAGCTCCTCGGGCGCGGTGGCGGACTGCGAGATCGACCCGGCGAACAGCAGCGCCGGGGGCGTCGCCCGGCGCTCGGCGCGGATCGCGTCGATGACGTCGTGGACGAGACCGGCGTTGACGCGCCGGGCCCGCTCGTCGCCGTCGGCGACCCGCCAGGTGCCGGAGCCCGCGATGTGCGCGACGAGGTGGATCACCACGTCGGAGCCCTCCACCGCCGCCGCGACCGCGCCGGGCTCGGTGAGGTCGGCGGAGCGCTCCTCGATCCGCGCGACCGGCCGGGCCGGGAGGGCCACGGGCCGGCGGCCGACGAGGCGGAGCCGTACGGGCCGTCGCGCGAGCTCCCTGCTGACGGCGGTGCCCAGCAGGCCCGAGGCACCGAGGACGGTGATCAGTTGTCCTGTTCCCTGACCTGGCACGGTTCTCCTTCGGTTCGGTTGGCGTTCGGTGGACGGCTCACGCGTCCGGGGGGCGGGCCGTGGGGCTCAGGAGGCGAGGGGCGTCCGGTACGGGTCGTGGCGCCAGCCGAGCCCCGGGCCGAGCACGGGGTCGAGGTGGCCGGTGTCGACGTGCTCCTCCCACTCGCTCCGGGAGAGCTGGAACCCGTGGAGGTCCCAGTGGCGGCCGCGGAAGTAGAGGAAGTCGCGCAGCACCCGGTCGGCCGAGCTGCTCCCCGGGCTCATCCCCACGGAGCCCAGGGTGGCCTCGGTGGTCTGGGCGATCACCCGGTCGACGTCGAACATCGCGAAGGCGTAGTTGATCGTCAGGTAGATGGCCTCGGAGCCCACGCCGAGCCTGGCCCGGGCCGGGTCCAGATAGACGGCGCAGCGGATGTGCCCGGCCTGGTCGCGGCCGTGGAGCGCGCTGAAGCCCAGGATGTCCCCCCGGCCCCGGCGGGCGACCAGGAAGGCCGCGTCGCAGTCGGCCAGGCGCCGGGTGGTCGGCTGTTCCGTGGGGCTGACGTTCTCCACGCCGCTCCGCAGGAAGGCACGGGTGACCTCGTCGTGGTCGCCGTCGGACGCGGGGCGGAACTCGAGCCGGCGCGACGCGGTGTGCGGGAAGAGCACGGTGGACGTCCAATCGTTTCTGTGGCGGGCCGGGTCGGATCCGGCGGTCAGGAGGCGTGCGGGGCGCGCGCGGCGGTGCGGTCCGCGCCGTCCGGCCGGACGCTGTCCCAGCGCATCTCGCCGACCGCGGGCGGCAGGGTGTCGAGCCGGCGCAGGTCCTCCTCCGTGAGCCGCAGCGAGGCCGCCGCCACGTTCTCCTCCAGCCAGCGCAGGTGCCGGGTGCCGGGGATGGGGACGACGCCCGGTCCCTGCGCCAGCGCCCAGGCGATGGCCACCTGGGAGGGCGTCGCCCCGCCGTGGCGGGCGCCGACCTCGCGCAGCCCTTCGAGGATGGACTCGTTGGCCCGCATGGCGCTCTCGTCGAAGCGCGGGTCGCGGACGCGGGAGTCGCCGGTGTGGAGCTGCCCGTGCGAGACGCGGCCCGAGAGGTAGCCGCGGCCGATGGGGGCGAAGGCGAGGAAGCCGACGCCGTTGGCGCGGCACCACGGCAGGATCTCCCGCTTGTGCTGGGGCGCCCACACCGACAGCTCGTACTGCACGGTGGTGATGGGGAACACGGCGTGGATCTCGGCGAGTTCCTCGCAGGTGGCGTGCGAGATGCCCAGGGCCCGGACCTTCCCCTCGGTCACCAGTTCGCCGAGGCATCCCCACGTCTCGACGAGCGGCACGGCCGGGTCCACGCGGTGCAGCTGGTAGAGATCGATCGTGTCGGTCCGCAGCCGGCGCAACGACGCCTCGCAGGCCCTCCGCAGGTGCTCGGGGCGCCCGTCGCGGACGAACCGGCCGTCGGGGCGCGCGATCATCCCGCACTTGGTCGCGATGTTCGCCTCGGAGCGGCGGTGTTCCAGGGCGCGGCCGATCAACTCCTCGTTGGTGAAGGGCCCGTACACATCGGCCGTGTCGAAGAGGTTGACGCCGAGGTCCAGTGCCCGGTGGATGACGCGGACGGACTCGTCGTCGTCCCGCCGGCCGGTTTCGTAGCCGTAGGACATCGAACTGCAGCCCAGGCCGAGCGCACCCACGGAAAAACCGTCGGCTAGTTGGGTCTCCCACATTTTCGTGTACTCCAAGAGGTCCCGCGACGCGTGTCAGAAGGGGTCCGGGTGAAGAGCGCTGTCCCCGATCATTGCCGACCCGGGTCGCGGCCGGGGAGCCGCGCGGACGTTTTCCTTTCCGCCGTAAGGGGCTTCGCCGCAACGGACTTCGGATCGCCCGGTGGCACCGGTTCGAGGAATTCGGCCAGGAACTCCGGGACGATTTCCCGGGCGAAGGTCAGGAACTGTTCGGTGCCGAGGTCGGGCGCGTGGTAGAAGCGCTCGCCGGCGGCCGTCGGCGTCCCGATGCTCACCAGCCCCAGCGCGCGCTGGAGGAGCGTCTGCCGGACCTTCAGGCCGAGGACGGCGTCGCACCGCAGCGCCGCCGTCTGCCGGCGCGACAGGCCGCGCCGCAGGACGAGGTAGCCGCCGGTGGCGGTGTGCCCCAGCGAACGGAAAGCGATCACCGCCCCGAGGAGGGTCAGGGGGGACGCCCACAGGGGCACCGCCGGGGCCCAGCCGGGCACCGCGTCCGTCGCCGCCAGCCAGGACAGCAGCCCCGTGAGGGCCGCCGTCAGCAGCGCCGCCCACAGCAGCCGCCGGTACAGCGCGGCGCGCGGGTGCCGGCGCAGCGGGGCCTCCAGGGGGCGCTCCGGTCCGGGCAGCACCAGCGCGGCCACCCGCCGGGCCTCGCGGATCGGGGCGCGCGGCAGGATGTTGCTGGCCGCCTCGCTGCTGAGCGACCAGGTCGCGAGGCCGGTGGAGATGACGGCGGTCTCGGTGAGGCCCATCCAGCGCCAGAACAGGGGCTCGCTGAGGTGCATGCCGCGCAGCCGCCGGTCGTCGCGGCGGACCTCCCGGGTGGACAGCAGCCCCTGCCGGGTCAGCAGCGTGGTGCCCTCGTCGTTGGCCGTGCGGACCAGCCGGAATCCCCAGTTGCCGGCCACGAAGCCGCTGAGCAGCGCTGCGAAGCCGAAGACGAACAGCACACCGGCCCAGAGCGCCCAGCGTCCCGCGCGGCTCGTGGCGAGGTGGCCGACGGCGTGGTCCAGCGTCCCGATGAGGTCGAGGCCGACGAGCTGGAGCAGCGAGTCCGCGCTCCACAGCAGCAGGGCGCCGACCAGCATCCCCCAGACGTTGATGACGTTGTGGAAGACCCAGCTCCAGTGGATGCGCGCGATGACGGTCTCCCGTGCGGCGTCCTCCTCCGACTGGGCGGGCATCAGCTCGCGTTGCAGCGCGATCGCCATGTCCTTGGTGACCGCGTCGAGCCGGACCGAGGGCCGGGAGCGGCCGGCGCTGACGAACACCACGCGCAGCCCGGCGAGCCGGTGGCGCAGCCGTGCCTTGGAGTCGACCGCGCGGATGCGGTCCCGGGGGATCTGCCGGTAGACGCGCAGGACGCGGCCCGTGCGGATCTCGACCAGGTCCTCGGTGATCCGGTAGCGCGTGCGCATCCAGCGCACGACGTCGGCGACGCTGACGAGCACGCCGGCCGTGGTCGCCCCGACGGCGGGCCAGAGGTCCGCCATGCGGCGGTCGGCGCCGAGGAAGAGCATCGAGAGGAGGGTCGGCAGCGTCGAGAGCACCAGCCGGACGGCGTTGACCCAGATCAGCCGCCCGTGGAGGCGCTGCCAGGGCACCTCGTCGCCGGCCGGCTCCCGCGCGGGGGCGGTGTCGCCGGGGGATCGCGCGAGGGTCACGTCGCGTCCCCCGGGGTGGCCTGGGTGATCTCCGTCAGCTCCGCGGCGGTGCGCGCCACCACCTCGGCGTCCAGTCCGACGATCTTTATGTGGCCCTCCATCGACGCGGTGACCACCCGCAGCGTGGCCAGGCCGAACAGCTGCTGCACGGGGCCGCGCACCACGTCGACGCTCTGGATGCGGGAGACCGGGACGATGCGCCACTCCCGCACCAGCCAGCCCTTGAGCTCGTAGACGGCCAGACCGGTGCACTCCCAGCGGTGGACCCGGTAGCGCCACGAGGGCATGACCGCCCCGGTGACCAGGTGGAGGACGGCCAGGACCACGAGGACGGGGCCGGTCCAGGTCCGGCCGTCCTCCCACAGCCAGTACGTCGCACCCAGCGCGCCGAGCACGACGACCATGGACAGCAGCACACGGATCGTCCACCACCAGATCGCGCGGCGCTCCACCCGGTGGCGCGGCGGGCGGATCGCGGCATCGGCGGTGTGGATCGAGAGCGCCGATGGCGGCGGCTTCACTCCAGTCATGCCGTCATCGTGCACAGGGCATGCTCCGCCGCGCGACGCGCGGGAACGAATTGCCTTTCGGTCAACTCTGCAATACGGGCGCGGATTTGGCGGCGTCGTCGAGAACGGCGGTGATCCAGGTCTGCAAATCGCTTCCCGTGTATCGCGCGGCTTCCTGCCAGCGCTCGCGCTGGACCTCGTCCGGGGTCATCTCCAGGGGAACGGCTCGGGCGCGTCCCGGCAGCTCCCGGCCGGCCCTTACCTGCCGCCGCAGCTCATTGCGCGACCAGCGGTTCTCCGCGGCCCGGAGCAGCCAGCGGTCCCGCTCGTCGACGGGCAGCCCGGCCACCTCGGCGTGGTGCTGGAAGCTCAGCCCGGCATGGCGCTGACCTGCGTCGAAACGCCGGGCGACCCAGGCGTAGTTCCGCAGCGTCTGATAGTCGAGCGAGGTCTGCGCGATCGCGTGCTTGTAGCGGTTCGGGAATTCCGACTGGCCGTAGATCAGCCAGTCGCCGAGCCACCACGCGGAGGAGTTCGACAATTCCTGGATCTGTCTGCCCAGGTGCTGCCAGGCGTCGAGGGATATACCCGAGGGGATTCGCAGCGCGGTTCTTCTCCTCATCACTTGGCCCTGAGCTGTGCCGGAACGTGGCATCCCCCCGTTCACGGTCGCGTTCACCGGATTCCGCTGAGCACTGTCGAGCACTGCCTTGCCGCCTTACGTGGCCTCTGCAATCGATCGGCAACGGAGACTGCCACACGTGGCTTGATAGAACCTAGACAAGCTCCAAGTGGCCAGGTGGGGCGGGCGGTCCGGCCCCCTCCGGGCCCTGCCCGGGTCCCCTCCGGACCCGCTCCCGGCCCTCTCCCGGCCCGGTGTGAGGCGGCCCGCCGCTGTCCCGCCGGCGGGACGGGACCGCTGGCCGGCGGCCGCGGACCGGGAACTGTTCGGGCGCGTTGTTCGTCTCCTTCGGGCCAGGGGTGGGCGTCGCATGCCGGTGCGGTCTGGACCAGATTTCTTTCAGACAATCCGGCGCGCCGGGTTGCTATGATCCACCGGAAGGGGTGACGAAACGGGGGGTTTCAGTCGTGCACACTTCTTTGACCGCAATGCTTCTCGGGCCCGTTCAGGCGTCCCGGGAATCGGGTCGGGTGGAGCTCGGCTCACCGACCCAGCGGGCGATATTCGCTGTTCTGGCGGCCCATGCGAATCGCGTGGTGAGCCGCGATGAATTGATGAGCGCGGTATGGGGGGAAAACGCCCCGGCCACCGCCGTGAACAGCGTCTACACCTATATTGCACGGCTGAGGAACTGCCTGGAACCCGACCGCTGCCGGCACGCGCGCTCGGAAGTGCTCGTTTCCGACAGCATGGGATATCTGCTGCGTGTCGCGCCCTCCGGGGTGGACACCCAGCGCTTCGCCGACCACCTCGCCGCCGCGCGCCGGCTCCGGGCGGCGGGCGGCCTCCACGGGGCGGTCGCGGAGCTGCGGTCCGCCCTCAGGCTCTGGCAGGGCACCCCCTACGGCGGCGCGGTGGGCCCCTTCGTGGAGGCCGAGCGCGTCCGGCTCGCGGAATCCCACCTCCACACGATGGAGGACTGCGCCGAACTGCTGCTGGAACTCAAGCAGCCCGCAGGCCCGATCGCCGAACTGACCACCCTCGTCCACCGGCACCCCCTGCGCGAGCGCCCGCGCTATCTCCTGATGCGCTGCTTCGCCGAGCTGGGCCGGCACGCCGACGCCGTCCGGGAGTACCACTCGCTGCGTACGACGCTCGTCGAGGAACAGGGCATCGAACCCGGCGAGCGCCTCCAGCGGCTCTACGAACAGGTCCTGCGCGACTGCAGCTCGCGTTCGCGCCGTCGGCCCACCACACCCGCGTCGCCCGCGGCACCCGCGCCGGCTGAGGCCCAGGAGTCGTCCGTGGCCTCCGCACCGCACGCGGCCTCCGTGGAGCGGATGGAGCCGGTGGAGCCCGTGGACCCCGCTGGTCCCGTCGTTCCGGCCGTGGCCGCCGAGCCGCGCCCCCGCGTGCCGGCCCCCCGGGCGTCGGCCGCCGGGCGACTGGTCTGGGACGTCCCGGACTTCACCGGCCGCGATGCCGAACTGGCGCAGCTCAACGAGCTGGTGGCGGAGGCCCAGGGCAGTGACGAGTCCGCCCTGCTGCTGATCACCGGCGGTCCCGGCGTGGGCAAGACCGCCCTCGCCACCCGGCTCGCCCACTCGCTCGCGCACAAGTACCCGCACGGGCAGCTCCACATCGACCTGCACGCCTTCTCCAGCCGGCGTGGCCGGCAGGCCGCCGGTACTCCGCTGCGTCACCTGATCCCGAGCATGGGACAGCCGACGCCGCCGGACCCGCTCGACGCCCGCTCCCTCTACCGGAGCCTGGTCGCCGATCGCCGGCTGCTGATCGTCCTGGACAACGCGGAGTCCGTCGAGCAGGTCCGGGCGCTGCTGCCCGGCACCCCCGCCAGCCTGGTGATCGTCACCAGCCGCAACGGCCTGACCGGGCTGATCGCCCGCGACGGAGCCCGCCGGATCGTCCTGGACGGCCTCGCGGAGGAGGAGGCCACCCGGCTGTTCGCCCGGATGGTCGGCCGGCCCTTCGTCGCGCGCCACGAGGCGGCCGTACGCCGCCTCGTGGCAGCCTGTGGGGGGCTGCCGCTGGCCCTGCGCATCGCGGCCACGCTGATCCGTGTGGCCCCCGGTCCGGACGAGGCCCTCGACGCGCTCGTCGAGGGGGACCTGGCCCACTCCCTGGAGATCTCCGGCGACGGCGACTCCTCCGTGAGCACCGTCTTCGGCTGGTCGTACGCGGCGCTGCGCGCCGACGCCGCCCATGTGTTCCGGGCGCTGGGCGCCCAGAGCGAGCGCGAGGTCACCCTGCCCGCGGCGGCGGCGCTGAGCGGCTTCGACGCGGCGGGCTGCCGCCGCGCCCTGGACGCGCTCGTCGACGCGAGCCTCGTCCGGGAGGTGGCGCGCAACCGCTTCCGGCTGAACCCCCTGGTGCACTCGTACGGGCGGCGGATGGCCGCCGAGCGCGCCAAGCTCGTCCGTCAGTCCCGCTGCCCCTCGCGGTTGCCCACGACGGTCACGACGATCACGCCCAATATGGCCATGGAGAGGTTGGAGATGACCTCGTAGCCCTTGAGCGCGTCGATATGCGGGATCACATGGTTGAGGAAATTGAGCACGGGGCTCATGAACGGCTGTGTGGCCAGCGCATCGACCGTACCGCTGATGCCCGCGACGACCAGGAACAGACCGAAGAGCTGAACGACCTTCGCCATGCCCCCACGCTATGCGGGCGGGCGTTCCGGGCGGATCGGCCATCGGTATTCTCCGCGTCGACCGAAGTCGTGCCGCTCGGCTGCCCGGAACGACGAAGGTATCGGGCGGTGCCGACTCGGGTACGGCATGCCCGCCCCGCCCCGCCGTGCCTTCTCAGCAAGCGCCCGGCTCGTCACCCCGGAGTCACCCGTGGCCCTCAACCCTCCCGCCCCCGCCGCCGAGGCGGCCCGGCCGGCCGTGATCGACGTCCTGATCGTCGACGACGACCCGCTGGTCCGCGTCGGGCTGTCGATGCTGCTCGGCGGGGCGCCGGACATCCGAGTCGTCGCCGAGACCGGCGACGGGGCCGAGGCCCTCGCCATGGTCCGGCGGCACGAGCCGCACGTCGTCCTGATGGACGTGCGCATGCCCGTCATGGACGGCATCGCCGCCACGGAGGCGCTGCGCGCCCGGAGCGGCGCGCCGGAGGTGCTCGTCCTCACCACCTTCGACGCCGACGAATACGTGGTGCGCGCGCTGCGCGCGGGAGCGGCGGGCTTCGTGCTCAAGGACACCCCGCCGGCGGAGATCGTGGCGTCGATCCGGCAGGTGGCCGGCGGCCGCCCGGTGCTCTCCCCGGCCGTGCTCCAGCTGCTGATCGACCGCGTCGTCACCACCCCGGACCACGGGCGGCGGCGCAGCGCCGCCGACAGCCGGCTCGCGCTGCTCAACCCCCGGGAACAGGCCGTCGCCGTGGGCATCGGCCAGGGCAAGTCGAACGCCGAGATAGGCCGGGCGCTCCACCTCGGCGTGCCCACGGTCAAGACCCACGTCTCCAATATCCTCGCGAAGCTCGGGCTGAACAACAGGGTCCAGGTGGCCCTCCTGGTGCACGACGCGGGGAAACTCGACGACCTCGGGTAAAAGTCAAGGGAGGGTATAGACGAGGTATAGCGCCGGACGGATACGATCGCCGACGTATCGTCAACCGACCTGTGCTACGGGGGCATTGGACATGGGGGAAACGAATTGCGGTGCGCGGGCCGACGCGGAAAAAGCGGAAGCCCGAGTTCCTGTTGACGGGGCGGCAGCGCGGCGGACCGCGCTCTGCCTGCCGTCCGGCATTTCGCTGGACGAATGGCAGGGCATAGGGAAGCGGATATACGTCGCCGCCGACTCGTCGACGTGGTGGCTGGGGGACTGGCTGATCTACGGCCGGACCGCCTACCCGGACCGCTACCGCCACGCCATCGAGGAGACCCTGCTCGACTACCAGACGCTCCGCAACTACGCCTGGGTCGCCCGGCGTTACGCGCCCGGACGGCGGCGGGCGGCGCTGAGCTTCCAGCACCACGCCGAACTGGCGAGCCTTCCGGAGCACGAGCAGGACTACTGGCTCGACCGGGCGGAGAAGCTCAACTGGTCCCGGAACTTCCTGCGGAGCCGGGTCAAGGCCGCCCGCCAGGGCGAGCCGGAGACGCCGTCGGCCGGCCGGGTCACGCCGATCCAGGTGCACATCCTCCGCGACCAGCGGCTGCTGTGGGCGCGGGCCGCCGAACGTTCCGAGCTGGACCTCCAGAAGTGGGCGATGGCGATGCTCGACGACGCCGCCGCGAGCGTGCTCAGCGCGTAGCCGGTGGCGGCCGACCGGCGGGCGTCGTTCGGCGGGGACCTACCAAAGGATGACCGGGAGGCCCCGCCGGACCGTCCAAAGATGCTGGGAAAAGGGAGTTACGGCTGATCCGCTCGACGACGGTCGCGACAAGGATGGGGAACGTTCGCGCACCCGTCATCAGTAGGAGGAACGCCGTGACCACCGGCTCCTTTGGCGTCCCGACCGCCGTCCGCGGCAGCAGCACCGCCGTGGCCGCCCGCGCCACGGACCTCTCCAAGGTCTACGGCCAGGGCGAGACCCAGGTGGTCGCGCTCGACGCCGTCTCCGTGGACTTCCACCG
>NZ_JBTOLC010000033.1:0-63676 GCF_054551825.1 Streptomyces sp. L500 | reverse complement strand
AGGCACCGACGGTGGGCCCTTCGGCCTCCACCCGGCGCTGTTCGACGCGAGCCTGCACGCCGCCGCCTTCGGCGGCGGGGACGGTGAGGGCCAGGGCGGCGGAGTCCCGTTCTCGTGGATGGGCGTCTCGCTGCACGCCACAGGCGCCTCTGCCGTCCGGGTGCGTATCCGTACGGCCACCGACGGCGGGGTGTCGATCGCGATCGCCGATACGACGGGTGCGCCCGTCGCATCCGTCGAGTCGCTCGTGGTCCGGCCCATCGCGGCCGACCAGCTCAACACAGTCGACAGGGACTCGCTGTTCCGGCTCGACTGGACGCCGGTCCAGGTGACGGACACCGAGACCGTGTCGTACGTGGGTCTCGACCAGCTGAGCGACAGCGAGACGGAGGCCGTCCCTGCGGCGGTCGTGGTCGAGGTCGGTGGCGAGGCGGACGTAGTGGCTTCGACGCACGAGCTCACCGCTCATGTTCTCGATCTGTTGCAGTCGTGGCTGGTGGAGGAGCGGTTCGAGGAGTCGCGTCTGACGTTCGTCACGCGTGGCGCCACCACAGGTGGCGATCTGGCCGGTGCGGCGGTGTGGGGCATGGTCCGCTCGGCGCAGTCGGAGAACCCGGGCCGCTTCGGCCTGGTGGATCTCGACGACGATGCCGATGCCTCGGTGCTGTCCCGGGCGCTGGCTGTCGACGAGCCGCAGCTCCTGGTCCGTGGCGGCGAGTTCCTCGCCGCCCGTCTCGCCCGGGTGACGGCCGAGCCGGTGGCGGAGGCCCCTTGGCGCCCCGACGGTACGGTCCTCGTCACCGGCGGCACCGGTGGCCTCGGCCGGATCGTCGCCCGGCACCTGGCCACTCACCACGGCGTACGCAACCTCCTCCTGGTGAGCCGTAGTGGCCAGGGCGCCGAGGCGCTGGTGGCCGAGTTGGCCGCCGAGGGTGTCGATGTGGTCGTGGAAGCGTGTGACGTCGCGGATCCGGCCGTCGTGGCGGATCTCGTCTCCCGGCACGCTCGCATCACCGCCGTCGTCCACACCGCCGGTGTGCTCGACGACGGAACCATCCCCTCCCTCACCCCGGATCGCGTTTCCACCGTCCTGCGACCGAAGGTCGACGCTGTCTGGAACCTCCACGAGGCCACCCAGCACCTCGACCTCGACGCGTTCGTCGTCTTCTCCTCCGCCGCGGGCACCTTCGGTACCCCCGGCCAGGCGAACTACGCGGCCGGCAACGCCTTCCTCGACGCCCTGGCCCGGCACCGCCGGGCCGAGGGACTCGCGGGAGTGTCGCTCGCCTGGGGCCCGTGGGCCCAGGACAGCGGCATGACGGGCACGCTGACCGAGGCCGACGTCCAGCGGATCGCCCGGACGGGCATGCCGGAGCTCTCGGCCGAGGAGGGCGTGGCCCTGTTCGACAGGGCGCTGGCCCTCGCGGACGAGCCCGTGACGCTGCCGGTGCGGCTGGACCTCGCGGCGCTGCGCGCGCGGGGTGAGGTGCCGCCGTTGCTGCGCGGCCTGATCCGGACGCCGGCGGGCCGGCGGGCGGCCTCCGCCGGAGCCGGTGGCGGCGCTGCCGCCGCCGATCTCGCCCAGCGGCTGTCCGGGCTGTCGGCGGCGGAGGGGCGCGAGGTGCTGCTGGACGCCGTCCGGGGGCAGATCGCGACGGTCCTCGGTCACGCCGGTGGCGCGGAAGTGGACCCGGCCAAGGCGTTCCGGGACCTGGGCTTCGACTCCCTCACCGCGGTCGAGCTGCGGAACAGGCTCAGCGCGCTCACGGGCGTCCGGCTGCCGGCGACGCTGCTCTTCGACTACCCGACGGCCGGGGAGCTCGTGGACCACCTGTACGCCAAGGTGGCCCCGGCGGACTCGCCCTCCGGCCCGGAGGCGGTCCTGGGCGAGCTCGACAGGCTCGAGAAGGCGTTCCTCGGCCTGGAGGTCACCGAGGAGGTGTTCGAGCGGGTCGCCGGCCGTCTGGAGGTGCTCCGGTCCAAGTGGGGCGCCCTGCGCGACGCCGGCAAGGGAGCGGGCGCCGGGGACGCGACCGGCTCCGGGGAGGACGCGGAGTTCGACTTCGAGTCCGCCTCCGACGAGGACGTCTTCGACCTCCTCGACAACGAGCTCGGGCTCTCGGACGAGATCTGACACCGGTCCCGGACTCCCCAAAACGACGCTGCCCGTACCGATTTCGGTACGGGCAGCGTCGTATGCAGATGAGTCGTATGCAGGTGAGAGGAAGAATCCGTCAGAGCGGACGCCGGAACCCCAGCACCGCCGCCACGGCGCCCACAACGGCGATGAAGCCGCTGATGAGCACCGCGGGCAGCGCGGCGTCGGCGCCCGGCACGTCGAGGGCCAGGGCGCGCGTGGCGTCGATGGCGTAGGTCAGCGGGTTGACCTCGGCGACCACCCGGAGCCAGGCGGGCAGGTCGTCGACGGGCACGTAGGCACTGGAGGCGAACATCAGGGGGAAGATGGCGATGATCGCGAGGTTCTGCATCGGCTCGGCGCGCCGCAGCCACGCGCCGGCCGCGATGAACGCCCACCCCAGCGTCCAGCTGATGAAGAGCGTCAGCCCGGCGGAGGCGGCGAGTTCGCCCGCGCCGCCCTTGGGGGAGTAGCCGAGCACGGTGATGCCCAGCAGCAGGATGATGACGACCTGGATCGCGCTGCGCACGAGGCTGGAGATGCTGCGGGCGATGAGCAGCGAGCTGGGGTGGATGGGGAGGGAGCGCAGCCGGGCGACGATGCCGTTCTTGAGGTCGTCGACGAGGCCGACGCCGCTCTGCATGGCGGACTGGACCGCGTTGTCCACGAGGACGGCGGGCAGGACGAAGTCGAGGTAGCTGACGCCCTTGGGGAAGTGGGGCGGGTGGCCCATCTTGCTGAAGACCTGGGTGAGGACGAAGAGGATGATCACGGGCTGGATCAGGCCGAACAGGACCGTGCCGGGGTCGGTGGCCATCGCCCGGAGGGATCTGCCGGTGAGCACCCGTACCTGGCCGAGCATGGAGCTGCCGGCCCAGGCGGTGGGGCTGCCCGGGCGACCGGGGGCGTGGGCGACCGGCGCCGCCGTGCCCTCCTCGGGGGTCCGGGTGAGCGGTGCGGTCATGGAGTCTCCACAGTGAACGCGAACATGCGAATATGCGAATGGGTGGGGGTGGGGCCTGGGGGTTACGGGGCGACCGCCGGTGCCGTCGGCCGGGGGCGGGTCTGCTGGTCGGCCAGGGCCAGGTACACGTCGTCGAGGCTGGGTTCACCGAAGGACAGTTCCGTGGCCTCGATGCCCGCGTGGTCGAGGGCCCTGATGACGGCCGCGATGTCCTTGGACGCCTCGATGGCGATGACGACCGTGCCGTTCTCCCGGTCCGGGACCGGTTCCATCCCGGCGCGGCGCAGGGCCGCGGCGGCGGCGTCCGGGCCGGTGGCCGGGTCGGGGGTGACGGTGACGGTGCGCTGGCCGACGGTGGCCTTGAGCTCCGCGGCCGTGCCGCCGGCGATGACGGATCCGGCGGAGAGCACCGTGATGGAGTCGGCCAGCCGGTCCGCCTCGTCGAGGTACTGGGTGGTGAGCAGGACCGTGGTGCCCTGGGCGACGAGCCCTTCCACGATCTCCCACAGCCTCAGTCGGCTGGACGGGTCGAGCCCGGTGGTGGGTTCGTCGAGGAAGATGACGTCCGGTTGGCCGACGAGGCTCGCGGCGAGGTCGAGGCGCCGGCGCAGGCCGCCGGAGTAGGTGCCCGGCCGGCGGGTCGCGAACTCCTGGAGCCCGAAGAGCTCCAGGAGTTCGTCGGCCCTGGCCCGGGCGGACCTGCGGTCGGCGCCCAGCAGCCGGGCGATGAGGACGAGGTTCTCCCGCCCGCTGAGCTGGGCGTCGACGGAGGCGAACTGGCCGGTGAGGCCGACGCGTCGGCGGACCTCGCGGGGTTCGCGCGTGACGTCGAAACCGGCCACCCTGGCCCGGCCCGAGCTGGGCGGCAGGGCGGCCGCGAGGATGTTGACGAGGGTGGTCTTGCCCGCGCCGTTGTGGCCGAGCAGGGCGAGGACGGTACCCCGCCGGGCGGTGATGTTCACCGAGTCCAGTGCGCGTACGGAGCCGAAGACCTTGCCCACGTCCTCGGTCTCGATCATGATGTCGTCCCCGGCCATCGGGGCGTCGACAGGTACGGTGAGCCCACTCATGGCTGTTCTCCCGCAGATGGATGAGATGGCGAAAACGCCGTGATTTTCGAGTGATTTCCGACAGCGAGCATGCGGGACCCGGGAGTTGACCGGCCACCGGCCGTAACACGAAAAGTCTCGGGTCTCACCTAGGGCTGTCGGGTGCATGGTTGCTGCTTCGGCGTCCGTCGACCGATGGCCGCGCAGAGGGAGGATCCATGGCACGAGAGCCCCTCGGGGAATTGTTGGACGAGGCGGTGGCGATCATGCGCCGCAAGGGGCATCCCGCCCCCCGGGGCGAGGTCGAGGAGATCGCCGCCCATGTGCTCGGCAAGAGGGTGGGCGAGCTGGCCGCGGACTTCGAGCCGCACGACCGGGTCGCCGCGAAGTTCCGCAGGCTGGTGGGGCGCCGGGCCGACGGGGCGCCGATGGGCCACCTGACCGGCCTCGCCGAGCTCGGCGGCGTCGAGGTGGCGGTGGGTCCCGGGGTGTTCGTCCCCCGCCCGCACAGCGAGCTGGTGCTCGCCAGTGGGCTGGCGGCCGTCGCGGAGGTCTCCGCGCCGCTCGTGGCCGACCTGTGCACCGGCTCGGGCGCGATCGCGCTGGCCCTGGCCCACGGGCGGCCCGACGCCACCGTCCACGCCGTCGACTTCGACCCGCTGGCGCTGGACTTCGCCCGCCGCAACCGCGAGCGCCGCGTCAAGCTGGGCGACACCCCGATCGTCCTCCACGAGGCGGACGTCACCCGCCCCGGGCTCCTGGAGGAGCTGACCGGACGGGTGGACCTGGTGGTGGCGAACCCGCCGTTCATGCCGGACGGGGCGGAGGTGCCCCCGGAGTTCGGCACCCACCAACCCCGGCAGGCGATCTTCGGCGGACCGGACGGGCTGCGGGTCATCCGGCACGTGGTCGCGGCGGCCGAGCGGCTGCTGCGGCCCGGGGGCGGGTTCGTCGTGGAGCACGGGCACGTCCACGGCGAGTCCGTGCCGGAACTGCTGCGGGCGAGCGGCCACTTCACCGAGGTGTCCACCCACGCCGACCACGACGGCTGGCCCCTGTACTCCCTGGCCCGGCGGGCCGGCGGGTAGCCGGGGCGCCGGGCCAGGGTGCGCCGGCCCCGGCCCCGGCCCCGGCGCCGGCGCACCCTTCACTCCCCGCCCGTCAGCCGGATCACTCCCCGTCCATCAGCCGGAACAGCTCTTCGTCGCTGGCCGAGTCCAGGTCCAGCCCGCTCTCCGGCGCTTCGGCCTCGGGCGTGGTCTCCGGGCCCCAGCGGGTCGCGAGGGCCCGCAGCCGGGCCGCCGTCTCCGCGTTGACCGTGACGCCCGTGGAGAGGAGGTACTCCAGCTCGTCCACCAGGCCGGTCACCCCGCGCGGCGACCGCGTCGCCGCCTCCTCCAGGCGTTCCCGCAGCAGGGCGACGACGGCGTCCGGGGTGGGGTGGTCGAAGACCAGCGTCGCCGGGAGCCGGACGCCGGTCGCCTCGATGATCCGTCCGCGCAGCTCGATCGCGTTCACGGACGTGACGCCCATCTCCGTGAAGGGCTGCGCCCCGGCGTCCTCGCCCTGCGGCCCGCGCCCGCCGAGCACGGCGGTCACCTCGGCCAGGACCAGGCCCAGGAGCAACTCGTCCCGCTCCGGCCCGTCGAGCCCCGCCAGCCGCTCCCGCAGCGGGGACGCGCCCGTGTCGTCGACGGCGGGCACCGAGGGCGCCAGGGGCCGCGCCGGGGGCGCGGTGGCCGTGGCCGCCGAGCCCACCCAGTACTCGCGGCGCTGGAAGGCGTACGTCGGCAGGGCCACCGGCACGGCCGCCGGCAGTACGGCCCGCCAGTCGACGGACGCGCCGTGGGCGTGGAGCCGGGCCGCGGCGGCGAGCGCGGCCCGCGCCTCGTCCTGACCCGCCGTCAGCGTCGGGACGATCGTGACGGCCCCCGGCCGGCCGGCCGTCGCCTGGACGCACTCGTCGATCATCGGCGTGAGCGCCGGGTCCGGGCCCAGCTCCAGGAAGCACGTCGTCGCGGCCGGCCCGCCCCCCAACCGGTCGACGGCGTCCTTGAACCGCACCGCCTCCCGGACGTGCCGCACCCAGTGGCCGGGGTCGCGGGCCTCCTCGGCGGTCAGGGGGCGGCCGGTGAGGGCCGAGACGACCGGCACGGCCGGGGCGGCGAAGGACAGGCCCTCGACGACCTCCCGGAACTCCGCCAGCATCGGCTCCATCAGCGGCGAGTGGAAGCCGTGGCTCACCACGAGCTGCCGGGTCTTGTGCCCGGCGGCCGCGAGCCGGTCGGCGAGCCCGGTGAGCGGGCCCTCCGCGCCCGACAGCACCACCGAGCGCGGCCCGTTGACCGCGGCGACGGACACGCTGTCGGCGAGCCCGGCCAGCCACGGCGTCAGCTCGTCCTCGGCGATGCGGACCGCCACCATCGTGCCGCCCGGCGGCAGCGCCCCCATCAGCCTGCCCCGGGCCGCGACCAGGGCGCAGGCGTCCCGCAGGCCGAGGACCCCCGCCACATGGGCGGCGGTGATCTCGCCGACCGAGTGGCCCACCAGGTGGTCCGGGACCACTCCCCACGAGGTGAACAGCCGGTGGAGCGCGACCCCGACGGCGAACAGCGCCGGCTGGGCGTACGCGGTGTCGTCGAGGAGCCCGGCCTCCTCGGAGTCGGGGGCCGCCCACATCACCGAGGTGAGCGGCCGTTCCAGCAGCGGGTCGAGGGCCGCGCAGACCTCGCGCAGCGCCGCGTCGAAGACGGGGAAGGCCGCGGCGGCCCGCCGGCCCATGCCCGGGCGCTGGCTGCCCTGGCCCGTGAAGACGAACGCCAGGTCGCCGGGCGCGCTCTCGTCGCGTACGACGCCGGGGCCGCGCTCGCCGCCGCCGAACGCGGCGGTGGCGGCGAGCAGTTCCTCGCGCGAGGAGCCGGTGACGACGACCCTGTGGCCGTGCAGGGCCCGGGTGGTGGCCAGGGAGTAGCCGATGTCCCGGGCCGGCAGGGCGGGGTTCGCCCGCGCGTGCTCGGCCAGCCGCAGCGCCTGGGCGCGCAGGGCCGCGTCGGTGCGGGCGGACAGGACCCAGGGCACGGCCGGCCCGAGGTCCTCACCGGACGATCCGACGGGGTCCGACGCCGTTGCCGGCGGTTCCTCCAGGATCACGTGCGCGTTGGTGCCGCTGATCCCGAACGAGGACACGCCCGCCCGGCGCGTCCGCCCGTCCTCCCGGGGCCACGCCCGTGACTCCGTCAGCACTTCCACCGCACCCGCCGCCCAGTCCACGTGCGAGGACGGCTGGTTGACGTGCAGGGTCCCGGGCAGGACGCCGTGGCGCAGCGCCAGCACCGTCTTGATCACACCGGCGACGCCGGCGGCCGCCTGCGCGTGGCCTATGTTCGACTTGACGGACCCGAGCCACAGCGGCCGGTCCGCGTCCCGGTCCCTGCCGTACGTGGCCAGCAGCGCCTGCGCCTCGATGGGGTCGCCGAGGGCCGTGCCCGTGCCGTGGCCCTCCACAGCGTCGACGTCCGCGGCCTGCAGCCCGGCGTTGGCGAGGGCCTGGCGGATGACGCGCTGCTGGGAGGGGCCGTTGGGGGCGGTGATGCCGTTGGAGGCGCCGTCCTGGTTGACGGCGGAGCCCCGGACGACCGCCAGCACCGGGTGGCCGTTGCGACGGGCGTCGCTCAGCCGCTCCAGCAGGAGCAGTCCCGCGCCCTCGGACCAGGCCGCGCCGTCGGCGGCGTCCGCGAAGGACTTGCAGCGCCCGTCGGGGGCCAGGCCGCGCAGCCGGGAGAACTCGACGAAGGACGCCGGGGTCGCCATGACGGCGACCCCGCCCGCCAGGGCCAGGGAGGACTCGCCGGACCGCAGGGACTGGCACGCCAGGTGCAGGGCGACGAGCGAGGACGAGCAGGCCGTGTCGACCGTCAGGGCGGGGCCCTCGAAGCCGTAGGTGTAGGCGACGCGCCCGGACAGGGCGCTCGCGGCCGTGCCGATGCCCAGCAGCCCTTCCAGGTCGGCCGCCGCGCCCGCCCGGTCGGTGGCGTAGTCGTGGTACATGGCGCCGGTGAAGACGCCCGTGCGGGTGCCCTTGAGGGTCGTCGGGTCGATGCCCGCCCGTTCCAGGGCCTCCCAGGAGATCTCGAGCAGCAGTCGCTGCTGGGGGTCGGTGGCCAGGGCCTCCCGGTCGGAGAGGCCGAAGAAGCCCGCGTCGAAGTGGCCCGCGTCGTGGAGGAAGCCGCCTTCGCGCGCGTAGGAGGTGCCCCGGTGCTCGGGGTCGTCGTCGAAGAGCCGGTCGAGGTCCCAGCCGCGGCCCGTGGGGAAGCCGGAGACCGCGTCGGTGCCGTCGGCCAGGAGGGCCCACAGCTCCTCGGGGGAGTTCGCGCCACCCGGCAGCCGACAGGCCATGCCGATGACGGCGATGGGCTCGCCGGGGTCCACGTCCCGCGCGGGGACGGCCTCCGGTGCCGTCTCCTCGGCGGGGCAGCCGGTCAGGGCACGTGCCACGGCGAGCGGGGTGGGGAAGTCGAAGGCCAGGGTGGTGGGCAGGGGCAGCCCCGTCGCCTCCTGGAGCACGTTGCGCAGCCGGATGGCGAGGACGGAGTCCAGGCCCAGGTCACGGAAGGTCGCGTCCGCCCGCACATCCATCTCCGCGTTTGCGAGCACGTCTGCCACGCACGTGCGGACGAGGTCCAATGCCTCCTCGACCGTGCACGGCCGTCGGTCCGGGCCGTCGCAGACCGGGCCCCGGGCGATCTCGCCCGTGGCGAGCGCCTGCTCCAGTGCCCGGCGGTGGAGTTTGCCGGCGGGGGTGAGCGGGAGCTCCGGCACCGTGACCACCTCCAGCGGGATCTTGTAGTCGGCCACGCCGCGCCGCCGCAGGAAGTCCGTCACCTCCGCGAGGCCGGGCGCGGGAGCGGCCTTCTCCGTGACGACCAGGCAGGGGTACTCGCCGAGACGGGCGTCCGGCACGCCCAGGACCGCGAGGGGGCCCACGCCGGGAAGGTCCGCGAGCAGGCCCTGGATCTCCGTGGCGTTGAACTTCCGGCCGCCCACGTTGACGATCTCGGCCGACCGGCCGTGGAACGCGACCCGCCCCTCGGCGTCCAGGGCGGCCAGGTCGCCGGTGCGCAGCCAGCCGTCGTCGGTGACGGCGGCGCGGGTGAGCTCCGGCTCGCGGAAGTAGCCGCGGAACATTCCGGGGCTGCGGTAGCGCAGTTCGCCGACCGTGCCCGGGGGGCAGTCGCGGCCGTCCTCGTCGACGACGCGGATCCCGGCGCCGCTCGTGGGCAGGCCCACGCTGCGGGTGGCGACGTCGGCGGGGTCGTCGGCGCGGGTGCGGGTGCCGGTGCCCAGTTCGGACATCCCCCAGACGACGACGAGCGCGCAGTCGAGCGCGTCCCGTACGCCCGTGACGAGCGCGCCGGGGATGGCCGCGCCCGCCGTGCGCACCTCGTGGGGCCGGAAGCCGGCCGGTTCGCCGGACTCGGTGAGCCGGGTGACGACGTCGTGGAGCTGCGCGGGGACGGCGAAGACGACGCTCGGGTCGGCCTCCCGGGCCAGGGCGAGGAAGCGGTCGGGGTCCCAGGAGCCCAGCAGCACCTGCCGACAGGCGGCGAACAGGGCCGAGTGGAGGGACTGGAGACCGAAGAGGTGGGTGAGGGGGCAGGCCGTGACGACCGCGCGGGCGAACGCCTCCGGGGCCTCGGCGGTGACGGCCGAGGTGTTCGACAGCAGGCCGTCGTGGCTGTGGAGGCAGATCTTCGGCCGGGCGGAGGTGGTGCCGGAGGACGGGACGAGCACGAACGGCATGTCCGGGGTCACGGTCACGGGGTGGGGGGCGTGGCCCGACCAGGTGGCCAGCAGAGTGTCCAGCCGGGCCGTGCCGGGCTCGTCCTCATGCTCACCGGCCGTTCCGGCGAGCAGGACGGTCCGGAGCGAGGGCACGGTCCGCAACAGGTGATGCGCCCTCAGCTCGTGCTCGCCGCCGCCGACTTGGGTCGCGGCGGGGAGGACGGCGAGTGCGGGCTCGACCCGGCTCAGCAGGGTGTGGACGTCCTTGGGGCCGTTGCCCTGGTGGACGGGCAGCAGCACGGCGCCGACGGCGGCGACGGCCAGGTGGAGGGTGGGGAACTCCCAGCTGTTGGGCAGGTGCGCCGCCACCACGTCGCCGGGCGCCACCCCGAGCTCCTGGAGGCCCCTGGCCAGGGCGTCGACGTCGGCGTGCCACTGCCGCCAGGTCCAGGAGCGGTCCCCGTCGACGAGGGCCACCGCGTCGGGGGCGGCGCTCACGGCGGCCTGGAACACGTCCGGGAGTGTGAAGCCGCCCAGGGCGCCGGGGGAACCGGCCGTCGGGTCGATCGTGTAGTCGGTGGTGCGGACGGGCATCGTCACTCCCGGAGGTTCGGATGAGGGCGCCGGTGTCGCCGGCCGGGCCCGGTGCGGCGGTCAGGGGTGGGTCGCGGGCGCGCGGCCGGGGAACTCGGCGCCGAGCAGCTCGAGCAGCGGCGTCGCCTTCACCGCCGTCTCCTCGAACTCCGCCTCCGGGTCCGACAGCGCGATGATCGCGCCGCCCACGCCGTAGCGGAGGGTGCCGCCGCTCAGTACGACGGTGCGGATGACGATGCTCAGGTCGGCCGCGCCGGTCAGCGAGAAGTAGCCGATGGCGCCGGAGTAGACGCCGCGGGGGCCGTCCTCCAGCCGGTCGATGATCTGCATGGTGCGGATCTTCGGCGCGCCCGTCATCGAGCCGCCGGGGAACGCGGCCCGGACGCCCGTGACCGCGCAGTCGTCCTCCCGGAGCCTGGCCCGGACCGTGCTCACCAACTGGTGGACGGTCGCGTAGGACTCCACCTGGAAGACGGGGGACGCGGTGACCGAGCCGATCTCGGCGCAGCGGCCCAGGTCGTGCCGGACCAGGTCGACGATCATCAGGTTCTCGGCGCGGTCCTTCTCGCAGGAGGCGAGCTCCTCGACGAGGGCCGCGTCCTCCTCGGCGCAGCCGCCGCGCGGCCGGGTGCCCTTGATGGGCTTGGACTCCATCAGCCCGTCGCGGTCGATGCGCAGGAAGCGCTCCGGGGAGGTGCTGAGGACGGACAGGTCCGCGAAGCCGAGGTAGGCGGCGAAGGGGGCGGGGCTGGTGCGGCGCAGGAAACGGTACGCCTGCCAGGGATCGAGGTCGGCCTCCGCCTCGATCATGTTGGTGAGGCAGACCTCGTAGGTCTCGCCGGCCTTGATCTCCTCCTGGCACGCGGCGATGAGCTTGAGGTAGGTGTCGCGGTCGTGGCGCAGCCGGATCCCGGTGGTGCCGGGCGGCACGGGCCGGTCGCAGGGGCCGGGGGCGTGGCCGGCGGCCCCGTCGAGGAGGTCGGCGGTGGTCCGCAGCCAGGCGCGGGCGGGCGCCTCGTCGGTGTCCTCGGCGAGGGCCAGCAGGTGGGTGGTGTCCGTGCGGTGGTCGAAGACGACGGCGCGGTCGGCGAAGACCATCACGGCGTCGGGCTCGGCGGGCCGGTGCGCGGCGGACCCGTCGCACTCGGCCTTGAGCTCGTAGCCGAGGTAGCCGACCCAGCCGAGGGCGAAGTCGAAGGGCAGGCCGGGGGTTTCGACGCGTGCCGCGCGCAGGTCCCGCTCCAGCCAGGTCAGGAAGTCGCCGGGTACGGTCCGGGCGGGTTCCGTGGTGGCGTTCACGGTGACGGTGCCCCGGGCGACGTCGGCGGTGGCGACGCGGGCGAGGGGCCCGGAGGCGTCGCCCATGACGGAGAGTTCGCCGAGGGGGCCGCCGGTGCGGCTGCTGTCGAGCCAGAAGGGGTGGTTCCCGGTGCGGAAGAGCCGGTCGAAGACGACCTCGGGGTCCCAGCGGGTGGGGAGGGACTCGGCCAGCACGCGCAGCCGCCGGGTGGGGGCGGCGTGCTCCGCCGGGGCGGGGGCGGTTCCCGGCGTGGTTGTCGTCGCCGTTCTCGCTTCGGCGCGGGGGATGTCGTTGGCGCGCTGGTGGTCTTCCGTCAGCTTCCGGAAGTTCTCCAGGATGCGGTGGCCGCCCTGGGTGCTGATGGACTCGGGGTGGAACTGCACGCCCCACAGGGGGAGGGTGCGGTGGCGCAGGGCCATGACCACGCCGTCCGGGGACCAGGCGGTGGGTTCGAGGTCGGGGGAGAGGTCGGTGACGGCGAGCGAGTGGTAGCGGACGACGTCGAGGGGGGAGGGGAGTCCCTCGAAGAGGCCGGTGCCGTCGTGCCGGACGGGCGAGACCCGGCCGTGGCGGGGCTCGGGGGCCCGGCCGACGGAGGCGCCGTGGGCCAGGGCCATGCCCTGGTGTCCCAGGCAGACGCCGAGGACGGGGATCCGGCCCTCGGCGGCGATCTCCGCGCAGAACCCGAAGTCGGCGGGCCGGTGGGGGGTGCCGGGGCCGGGGGAGAGGACGACGTTGTCGAAGGCGCCGAGCAGCTCCGGGCGCCACGCCGGGTCGTCGTTGTGGATGACCTCGGGCTCTTCGCCGTTGACCTCGGACAGGTAGTGGAAGAGGTTGTAGGTGAAGGAGTCGTAGTTGTCGACGAGGAGCGTGCGCATCAGAGTTTCCCGAGTTCGCGGGCTATCTCGGCGTTCACGGCCACGTGATTGCCGGTGAGGAAGAAGTGGCCGCCGGGGAACACCTCGAGCCGGAACTCGCCCTCGGTGTGCCGCTCCCAGGCCTTGGCCTCGTCCAGGGAGGTGCGGGGGTCGGCGTCGCCGGTGAGGACGGTGACGGGGCAGCGGACGACGCGGTCCTCGGGGCAGCGGTAGGTCTCGATCGCGGTGTAGTCGCCGCGGATCGCGGGCAGGGCCATCCGCAGGATCTCCTCGTCGCCGAGGACACCGGCGTCCGTGCCGTTGAGGAGCTTGAGTTCGGCGATGACGCCGTCGTCGTCGCGCTGGTGGACGGTCTCGGGGCGGGAGGTGGAGGGGGCCCGCCGACCGGAGGCGATGACGGCCTTCGGGGCGGACGCCGCGCCCTTGCCCTCCAGCCGCCGGGCCACCTCGAAGGCGAGGACGGCGCCCATGCTGTGGCCGAAGTAGACGGTGGGCTTGTCGTCCAGGTCGATGAGCCGGTCGGTGATCCGGTCGGCGAGGGTGGCGATGTCGGTGATACAGGGTTCGTGGCGGCGGTCCTGGCGGCCGGGGTACTGCAGGGCGATGACGTCGACGCCGGGGGCGAACCGGGCGGAGACGGGGTGGAAGAAGCTGGCCGAGCCGCCCGCGTGGGGGAAGCAGACCAGCCGGGTGGTGGCGGTCTCGGCCGGGTGGTAGCGCCGGGCCCACAGGGCCAGGTCGTTGTCCGCGCTGTTCAAGGGCTCGGGTCCTTTCTCGGTGGGGGTGGCGGGGCGTTCCCCGCGTCAGTCCTCGTGCACGGTGATGGCCCGTGCCGGGCAGAGGTCGCCCGCCCGCCATACGGCGTCGGTGAGTTCGGCGCCGGGTTCGGGGGCCAGGACGGTGACCAGTCCGTCGTCGTCCTGGTCGAAGACGTCCGGGGCGGTCAGCACGCACTGGCCCGCGCCGATGCAGCGTTCGTTGTCGGCGGTGATACGCATCAGGAGCTCTCCCACTGGACGGGCATCTCGTGCAGCCCGAAGAGTACGACGTCGTGTTTGAAGGCCAGTTCCTCCACGGGGACCGCCAGCCGGAGGGTGGGGATGCGCTCGAAGAGCTTGCGGTAGGCGATCTCCATCTCGACGCGCACCAGGTTCTGGCCGAGGCACTGGTGCATGCCGTAGCCGAAGGCCACGTGGTGGCGGTCGGTGCGGGAGGGGTCGAAGGCGTGGGGGCAGGCGAAGACCTTCTCGTCGTGGTTGGCGGCGGCCACCAGCGGGATGATGCCCTCCCCGGCCCGGACGAGCTGCCCGGATATCTCGACGTCCTCGACGGCCACCCGCAGGGAGACGATGTCGGCGACCGAGTGGAAGCGCAGCGTCTCCTCGACGACGCGGTCGTCGCCGATCCACTGGGGGTTCTGCAGCAGGGTCATCACGCCCAGCGCGATGTTGTTGGCCGTGGTCTCGTGGCCGGCGATCAGCAGGAGCAGCAGGACGCCGGACAGCTCGTGGGGGGCGATGGTGCCGGTGGCGAGAAGCCTGCTGACCAGGTCGTCCTGGGGCCACTTCGACTTGATGTCGATGAGCCGGTTGATGTAGCGCAGGAGTTCCTTGGTGGCGGTGTCGCGCTGCTGGTCGGTGGAGGAGCGGATGGCGACCAGGGTGCGGGTGCGGGACTCGAAGAAGTCGCGGTCCACCGGGGGCACGCCGAGCAGGGCGGAGATCACCAGGGAGGGCACGGGCAGCGCGAAGTCGGCGACGAGGTCCGCCGAGTTGCCGGACGCGAGTAGCTCGTCGATGAGCTTGTCGACCGTCTCCTCGATCGCGGGGCGCATGGCCCGCACCCGGCGCACGGTGAACTCGGGGATGAGCGCCTTGCGGAAGCGGTCGTGCTCGGGGGAGTCCATGCCCACGAACCAGCCGGGGATCTGCTCCTGCTTGGGCACGCCCATGGTCTCACTGATGTTGGGGAAGCCCTTGTGGTCCGGGTTGGAGCTGATCTTCGGGTTGGTGAAGACGGCGCGGACGTCCTCGTGCCGGGTGACCAGCCAGCACTTGTTGCCGTTGGGCAGGTAGGAGAGGACCAGCCCCTCCTGTTCGCGGTAGGTCGTGTACCGGGGAGGCGGGAAGGCCTCGCCGGGCTTGCGCAGCGGGAAGTCGACCACCATCGGGTCGGCGTGCGTCATGTCGGAAACTCATTCCCTCGTGGCGTGCCTGCGGGTCCGGTCAGCGGGCGGCGGCGTAGAACTCGCGGACCCGGGCGGTGATGAAGTCCTGGTCGGCGGCGGTCAGCCCGGTGTGGGTGGGCAGGTAGAAGCCGTCCTCCGCGAACCGGTTGGCCTTCAGCGAGGGCCAGTCGGGGTGGAGGTAGCCGGGCTGGCGGCTCATGGGCTTGAAGAACAGCCGGGTCTCGATGCCCGCCTCGGCGAGGAAGGCGCGCAGCTCCTCGCGGCGTTCGGCGCGGAGGTCGTACATCCACAGCACGTCGCGCGCCGGCATCAGGGTGATGCCGGGGATGCCGGCGAGGCCCTCGTCGTAGCGCTTCTCTATGTCCCGGCGGGTCGCGAGGATCTCGTCCAGCCGCTCGACCTGGGCGAGGGCGACGGCGGCCTGCATCCCGGTCATCCGGAAGTTGTAGGCGAGCTTCTTGTGGAGGAAGCTGTGGTCCCGGGTGAAGGCCATGGCGCGCAGATGGGCCAGCTGGCCGGCCAGCCTGGGGTCGTCGGTGAGGCAGATGCCGCCCTCGCCCGCCGTGATGATCTTGTTGGCGAAGAGGGAGTAGCAGGCGATGTCGCCCACCGGACGGATGCCGTGGGCCTCGGCGGAGTCCTCGACGACCCGCAGGTTGTACTGGAACGCGATGTCCATGATCGCGTCCATGTCGCAGCGCCGGCCGTAGATGTGCACCGGCATGATCGCCCTGGTCCGCGGGGTGATCTTCTCCTCGATGCGGGTGACGTCGATGTTGAGGTCGTCCCCGCAGTCGACGAAGACGGGCGTGGCGCCGGTGTAGGTGACCGCCCACGCCGAGGCGATCATGGTGAACTCGGGGACGATCACCTCGTCGCCGGGACCGACGCCCAGCGCCCGCAGGGCCAGGGTGAGCGCGGCCGTCCCGGAGGAGCAGGCCACGCCGTGGGTGATCCCGTTCCAGTCCGCGAAGGCCTGCTCGAACCGCTGGATGACGGGGCTCTGGGACGATATCCAGCCGTCGCCGATGGTGGCGGTGACGTACTCGAGCTCCTTGCCGTCGAGGGCGGGACGGGACACGGGGTACTTGAACGACATGGGTTCCTCTCCTGATCAGACCAGCGCGGGGAGACCGAGGACCAGCCCGGCGGCCGTCTCGCGACCGCCCGCCGCGCGCTGCAGGGCGCCCAGCCGCTCCGCCTTCTCGCGGAACGAGGGGTCGCCGAGCACCCGGGTGAGCTTGTCGACGACGTCGTCGACCGCGACGGTCTGGGGCCGGTCGAGGGTCAGGCTGATGCCGAAGTCCTGGCCGCGGACGGCCTGGTCGAAGCAGTCCACCCACAGGGGGCGCACCACCAGGGGCTTGCCGAAGTAGATGCCCTCGTGGAAGCCGTTGCCGCCGCCGTGGGTGAAGAACACCTTGACGTTGGGGTGGGCGAGGACGTCGAGCTGGGAGGGGACCCAGCCCTCGATGCGGAGGTTGGCCGGAAGCGACTCCGCCGGTGGCAGGAGGTGCTGCTGCTCCTTGGGCAGCTTCCACAGCACCTGGTGCTCGCCCTCCAGCCGGCGGGCCACCTCCACCAGCGCGTGGACCTGCTCCTTCGTCAGCCGGGTGATGGTGCCGAAGCCCATGTAGACGACCGACGACTGCGCGTCCAGCCAGGTGCGGACGTCCTCGTCGTCCGGGGCCTCCGGCAGGGGCGGCATCATCGCGCCCACCAGCCGCATCTTCTCCGGTATCGGGAAGGGGTAGTCCAGCTCGGCGATGGAGTTGCACAGGACCAGCTCGGCCTTGTCGATCCTGGTCATCGGGTTGGGCGGCGGGATGCGCAGCTCCTTGCGGATCCGCGCGTCCTCCTGGAGCACCTTGCCCATGGCCGGGTTGAAGAACATCGCCAGGGTCCGGTACTTGAACAGCTCGTTGCTCAGGCGCTGCGCCGGGGTCATCTTCCGCGGCAGCCCGGAGTGGGGGACCGGGAAGTCCCCGGGGGTGTGGCCCTTGGCGAAGGGGTTGAGCGAGGTGAGGACGTTGCTCGGCAGGAACGGGACGCTCAGCACGAACGGGATGTCCCGGGCGATGGCCAGGTCCACGGCGAAGCCCGCCATGCAGTCGACGACCATCAGCGCCGGCTGGACCTTCTCGACCACGGCCTCCAGCTTGCGGAACTTCCCCGCCTGGAGGGCGGGCTTGTAGGACTGCCGGATGACGGCCCGGTGCGCCCGGAAGCGGGAGGACTGGGTCACCTCCCGGTAGACCTCGTCGTCCCAGGTCACGGCGGACAGCTCCGGTATCACCTCACCGAGCGAGGCGAACTCCACCGGCGACCGCTCGGCGATCCGCGCCACGTCCTCGCGACGCGGCTCGTCGGTGGCGAACCACAGGTCCTCCACACCCTGCCGGGAGAGTTCGCCCGCCAGTACGAGCAGCGGATTGAGCAGTCCGCTCTCCGGAAGGCTGACGAACAGGATCGGCCGTCGGGCGGAGTCCATGGCATCCCTTTCAGTGGTGGCCGTCGGGGCGGGGCACGGGACGCCCCCGGGCGGGCCGGTCGGCCTCCCCGCACTGTGATCTCACGCCACGCCCCGGGAAATCCTTAGACTCCTCCCGGACGCGACGCGCCGGGCACGACCCTTTACCACGTCAAAACGACGAGAGGATCTAATGTCCAGGAGTTCGAGCAAGTGGAACCCCTAGTCATACAAAACGCTCTAGAGTGACAAGAGACCTGACGAGGTGGCCCAAGATCCACCTTGCCGGGACTTGAGCGGAATGTGATGTCTGAGCGCCGGATCCCCCCTGGGGCGTGAGGAGAACGACCGTGCTGCACCGCCCGCCCGCCGGCGGCTTAACGGAGCCACCGCCCGGCCGCGGCGGGGAACTTGCGGCGCTCACCGCCCGCGCCGCCTCCGCCCGCACCGGCCACGCCCAGGCGGTCCTCATCGGCGGACCCTCCGGCATCGGCAAGACCCGCCTGCTGCGGGCCTTAATCGACGACCAGGCGGCCCGCGGCGTCCGGACCCTCTACGCGGCCTGCGGCCGGGAACCCGCCGCGCGCAGGGCGCCCAGCGCCTACGAGGGTCTGCCGGAGGGCATATCCGGGGAGATATGCGAGGGCATACCCGGGGGCATCTCCGCAGGCGCGCCCGGGGACATACCCGTGGGCATACCCGGGTGCGTACCTGTGGGCATATCCGGGGGTGCCGCCGCCCCCTACGGCGCGGTGCGCGCCCTGTTCGGTCCCCTGGGCCTCACCGGCACGGGCCGCTCCCCCCTCCTCCGGGGCGGCGCCCACCACGCCCTGCCCGCCCTCGCCCCCGGCGCGGACACGACCGCCACGCCCCCGCACCAGGTCCTCCACGGCCTCTACCGTCTCGCCGGCAACCTGATGGCGGACCGTCCGCTCACCCTCGTCCTCGACGACGCCCACCACGCCGACGAACACTCGCTGCGCTGGCTCGACTTCCTGCTGCGCCGCGCCGAGCACCACCTGCCGCTGCTCGTCGTCCTCGCCCACCGCCCCGAAGCGGAACCCGTCGCCGGGGCCGCCCTGGCCGCCGCCTGCGCACCCCACCGGACCACGCTCCTGCCCCTCGGCCCGCTGGGCGAAGCGGAAGCCGCCGAGCTCGCCCGCCGGATCCTCGGCACCCCCGTCGCCCCCGCCTTCGCCGCCCACCTCACGGAGGCCTCCGGCGGCAACCCCCGCACCCTCACCCACGCTCTGCGCACCCTGCGCGCCGAAGGCGCCGCGCCCGACGAGCACGGCGCGCGCCGCGCCGCCGAACTCTGCGCCGCCATGACCGCCACGACCACCCGCCGGCGGCTCGGCCACCAGCCCGGCTGGGTCCGCGACGTCGCCACGGCCGTCGCCGTCCTCGGCGAGGACGAACCCCAGCGCGTCGCCGCCCTCGCCGGGGTGACCACCGCCCTCGCCGAGGACGCCCTGACCGCGCTGCGCCGCGCCGGCCTCGTCGCCCCCGGCCGCGCCGCCCTCACGGACGCCGCCACCCGCGCCGCCGTCCTCGCCCCGCTCACCGAACCGGAGCTGACCGCGCTGCGCACCCGGGCCGTCCTCCTGCTCAGCGACGCGGGCCGTCCCGCCGAGGACATCGCCGAACACGTGCTGCGGCTGCCCGGCCCCGTACCGCCCTGGATGGCCGCCACCCTGCGGGACGCCGCCGCGCGCGCCGCCGCCCGGGGCGCCCACAAGACGGCGGCCCGCTATCTCCACGCCGTGCTCCGGGCGGAACCGGACGACCTGTCCGCCCGCACCGAACTGGCCCGGGCCCTCGCCGAGATCAACCCCGAGGAGGCGTTGCCGCTGATCGAGGAGACGCTCGCGCTGCGCACCGACCCGCGCACGAAGGCGGCCGTCGCCGCCCAGTACGGGCTGACCTGCCTGGCCCTGCGCCGCGTCCCCACCGCCGTCCGCGTCCTCGACGAGGCCGTGGCCGCCTTCGCCGCCGAGACCGGGCCCGACGCCGGGCCCGCCGACCGCGAGCTGACCGCGCTCCTGGAGTCCGTCCTGCTGCTCGCCGGGACCGTCCGGCGGGAGACGATCGCCGCCGTCCGCGACCGCGCCGCGCGGATGACCCTGCCCCACGGCGACACCCCCGCCCAGCGGCAGAAGGCCGCCATGATGAGCATCCTGACCGCCCTCGACGGCCGCTCGGCGGCGCGCACGGTCCTCCAGGCCCGCCGGGCCCTGCGCTCCCCGGCCGCCGAGCCCGGCGGCTGGGCCGCCTTCGCCGCGGCCTTCCCGCTCGCCCTCGCCGACGAGGTCGACGACGCGCTCGGCGCCCTGGACCGAGTCCTGATGCATGGTCAGGAATACGGCGAGGCCCGCGTGTACACCCTCGCCCTGGCCGCCCGCTCGCTCATGCTCCACGGCATCGGCGCGATCCCCGACGCGCTCGCCGACGCCCGCACGGCCGTCGGCCTGACCGCGGAGGAGGACCAGTGCGCCGAGCTGATGATGCCTCATATCGTGCTGGCCACCTCACTGGTCGACCACGCCGAGCCCCGGCGGGCCGAGGAGACCCTCGCCCGCGTCGAGCCCGGGGACCTGGACGGCCATGTGCTGGAGCAGCCCGCCTACTTGATGGCCCGGGCCCGCGCCCGGCGGGGGCTCGGCGACCACGAGGGCGCCCTCGCCCTCCTCTTCGCCTGCGGGGACGCCCTGGCGGCGGCCGGCGTCGCCAACGCCGTCCTCCACCCCTGGTGGGTGCACGCCGTCCGCCAGCTGACCGCCCTCGGCCGGACCGGCGAGGCCCGCGAGATCGCCGGACGCTGGACCGGCCCCGCCCGGTCCTGGGGCACCCCGCGCGCCCTCGGACTCGCCGCCCACGCCCTGGCGGTGACCACCCCCGGGCCCGAAGGCGTCGTCCTCCACACCGAGGCGGTGGAGTGGCTGGCCGGCTCCCCGGCCCGCGTCGAACACGCCCGCGCCGAGTACCACCTGGGCCGGGCCCTGCTCGCGGCCGGCGACCAGCCCGCCGCCCGCGAGCACCTGCGCACCGCCGTCGGCCTGGCCCGGCAGTGCGGCGCCCTCGCCCTCGCCGAGGCCGCCCGCGGCGGACTCGTGACCGCAGGCGGACGCATGCGCAAGGCCACCGGATGCCGCACCGACCTCCTCACCCGCACCGAGCGCAAGGTCGCCGCCCTCGCCCGGGCCGGGGCGAGCAACCGCGAGATAGCCGAAGCGCTGTTCGTCACCGTGCGGACCGTGGAGATGCACCTCACCGGCGTCTACCGCAAACTCGGCGTAGGCGACCGCGCCGCCCTCGCCTCGGCGCTGCCCCCCGAAGCCCCGCCGGAACCCCCGGCCGGAATGCCCACCGTGGCGTACGGGAGGCCCGCCCGTGCCGTCCGTTGACCCCCTCCTGACCCACTGCGGCCGGGCCCGGGGACGGCTGACCTCGGCACTCACCCGCCTGGAACGCGGCGGCTCCACCGTCGTCGTCGTGACCGGCCCCCCGGGCCACGGCCAGCACGCCCTGCTGCGCTGGGCCGCCGAAGCCGCCGAGGCCCGCGGCCTCCAAGTCCTGACCGCCCGCGCCACCCCGGCCGCCGCCACGATCCCGCACGCCCTCACGGCGGCGCTCCTGGCGAGCGGCACCGCCGCGCCCGCGCGGGTCGCCCTGCCGGCGGCTTCCGGCGGGGGGCCGGACGCGCTGCCGACGGCTTTCGGCAAGGGCGGGGCCGAGCAGTCGCTGGCCTTTGGTAGCGGCCGGGACGAGCTGCGGTCGGCTTCCGGCGGTGGCCGGGGCGGGCTGCTGACGGCTCCTGGCGAGGGTCGGGACGTGCTGCCATCGGTCTCTGGCGATGGCCGGGTCGAGTTGCCGTCGGCTCCTGGCGAGGGCTGGTCTGAGCCGCCGTCGGCCTCCGGTGGCGGCCGGGACGAGCTGCGGTCGGCTTCCGGCGACAGCCGGGACGCACTGCCGTCGGCACCTGGCGGGATCCCGGACGCCCTGTCGGCGGTCCTCCACGCCCGTCCCACCCTGCTCGTCGTCGAGGACGTGTTCCGGGCCGACCCGGAGTCCGCGCGGCTGCTGGCCGCGCTCGTCGGCCGGCCGCGAGGGGCCGCCCCCCTCGTCCTGCTGATGGGCACCCACGGCACCCCGCCCCGGCTCCCCGGCGCCCTCGCCCGGACGGGCAGCGGCATCGGTGGCGGCGTCACCGAGGTCGTCCTCCCGGCGGTGGACGAGCACGGCGCCGCCGCCATGGCGGGCGCCATCTGCGGCACCGCACCGGCCGTCGACGAGCGGTTCGCCCGGGCCGCCGCCGAGGCGGCCGGGGGGAACCCCGCGGTACTGGACGACGCGCTGCGCCGCCTGGCCCAGCGCGGGCACCCGCCCGTCGCCGCGCACATCCCCCGGATACGGGAGCTGGCCGCCGCGGCCGCCACCGACCACGTCGCGCGCGTCCTGCGCACTCTGCGCCCCGCCGAACGCACCGCCCTGCGCGCCCTCGCCGCCGCCCGCGGCGTCCTGGGCCTCCCCGACCTCCGCGACCTCGCCGGCACCCGGCCCGAGGACGAACCCGCCCTCTGGGCCGCGCTGGAGGCGACCGGGCTCGTCACCCCCGGCCGGCCGCTGCCCGGCGTCGACCCGGCCACCAGGGTCCGCGTCCTCGCCGGCATGCCCGCCGCCGACCGGGCCGCCCTGTGCGGGCGCGCCGCCGAACTGGCCCACCGCGCCGGAACGACCGGCGAGGACCTCGCCGCGCTCCTCCTCGACACCCCGCCGACCGGCCACGACTGGGTCGTGCCCGCCCTGCGCCACGCCCACGCGGCGGCCCTCCGCCGGGAGGACCACGACCACGCGACCGCCTGCCTCCGCCGCGCCCTCGCCGAACCCCAGGACCCCGTGGAACGCGCCCGGCTGGAGCTGGAACTGGCCGCCACCGAGGCCCTGACCGCCCCCGAGGCCGCCGACCGCAGGCTCGGCGCGATCGCCCGCACCCCCGGCCCCGCCCTCGCCGCCGCGCGCGTGCGCGCCGTCGACCACGGCCTCCTGCGCGGCTACACCCACGGACTGGGCCACGCGCTGGCCGACGCCCTGGCTCGCGCCGAGGACACCGAGCGCGACGACCTCGTCGCCCTGTACTGGGCCGCCCACCACGGCTGGCGCGAGGGGACGGACCCCGGCACCCCCCGCGTCCCCGGCCTGCCCCGCGTCCCCCGCACCCCGGCCCAGGCCGGCGTCCGGGCCTGGCAACTGGCCCGCGACGGCGAGGACCTGGCCGGCACGCTCCGGCTGGCCCGCGCGGCCCTCGTCCCCCCGGCCGGCCGGGACACGCCCCTGCTGCCCCGCCTCGCCGCCTGCCGCGCCCTCTACCTCGCCGACGACTACGAGGCCGCCGACGCCGGCATCGCCGCCCTCCTCGCCGACGTCCGCCGCGACCGGCTGCGGGCCGGCGTCGCCCGGGTGCTCACCGTCCGCGCCGAACTGAGCCTGCGCCGGGGCCTGCTCTCCGACGCCGAACGGTACGTGGCCGAAGCCGAGCGCTCCCTGCCCTCGAACGGCTGGCACCCCGCCACCGCCCCCTACCTGACGGCCGTCCGCACCGCCGTCGCCCTGGAGAACGGCGACCGGGAGAAGGCCCGCGCCCACGCCTGCGCACCCGCCCCCGCCGGCACCGAGGGCAGCGCCCCCTGGGCGTACCAGCTCTTCGCCCGGGCCCTGGTCGCCGTCGCCGACGACGACCTGCCCGAGGCCATGGGCCTCTTCCGCGAGACCGGCCGGATCCTGCTGCGCCGCCAGTACGTCAACCCCGCCCTGCTGCCCTGGCGTTCCCTCGCCGCCCGCACCGCCCTCGCGCTCGGCGAGCACGCCGAGGCCCGGCGCCTGAGCGGACAGGAGCTGGCACTGGCCCGCCGCTGGGGCGCCGCCGGCACCATCGGCTGGGCCGAACTCAACGCCGCCCTGCCCACCGGCGAGGAACGGCCCGCCAAGATGGGCCGCGCCGTGAACGTCCTGCGCGACACCCCCGCCGGCCTCGCCCACGCCTGGGCGCTCGCCGACCTCGCCGCCCTCGAACTCCGCACGACCCGCGAGCGGCCCGCCGCCGCCCCCTGGGCGAGCGACCTCTCCGCGCTCATCACCGCCCACCCGGGCAGCAGACTGGCGGACACCGTGCGCCGGCTCGCCGGGGACCACGGGCGCGCGCCGTCCCCTACCGACGTCCGCCGGCTCCGGGAGTGGGCCACCCTCTCCCAGGCCGAGACGCACACCGCGACGCTCGCCGGCCACGGCCACGCCAACCGGGTCATCGCCGAGATGCTCTCGGTCTCCCGGCGCACCGTGGAACTGCGGCTGAGCAGCGTCTACAAGAAGCTCGGCGTCAGCGGGCGCGGCGAACTGCGCGCCCTCGTCCGGGGAATGGAGAGTAACTGACCACATGCTGCTCGAACGAGGCACCGAGTTCACCGCGGCCGGGGACGCCCTGCGCGCCGCCGCCGGAGGAAGGGCGTCATCCCTGCTGCTGACCGGCCCGGTGGGGACGGGCCGGTCCGCGCTGCTGCGCGCGCTGCCCGGCCCGGCCGGCGGGGAGGGCATACGCGTCCTGCGCGCCCACGCCGCCCCCATGGAAGCGGACTTCGCCTTCGGAGTGGCACACCAGCTGTTCGACAGCCTCCGGTCCCGGGCGCCCCGCGAGGAGAGCGAGCGATGGCAGGACGACCCCCGGCTCACCGCGACCGACCGGGCCGGGGAGGGGCCCGGTGACGCCGCCGAGGAGTGGGCGGTCCTCGAAGGGCTGCGCTCGCTGCTCGCCGATATCAGTGCGGAGGCCCCGCTGCTGATCCTCGTGGACGACCTCCAGTGGGCCGACACCCCGTCGCTGCGCTGGCTCGCCCACCTGGCCGCCCGCCCCCACGGCCTCCGCGCGGCCGTCGTGTGCACCCTGCGCGACGGCGACCCGGGCGGCCGCCGCCCCGCCGTCCTCGACCTGCTGGACGCGGGCCCGCGCGTACTGCGCCCCGCCGCCCTGACACCGGACGCCACCCGGACGCTGGTCCGCGAGCGCTTCGGCACCCCGGGCGACGAGGAGTTCACGGCCGCCTGCCACGACGCCACCGGCGGCAACCCCCTCCTCCTGACCTCCCTCCTGGACCGGATGGCCGCCGACGGCGACGAGCCGACGGCCGCCCACGCCGGCCGGGCGTACACGCTGCGGCCCCCGCAGCTGACGGAACGGCTCGCCGACTGTCTACGCGCGCAGTCCCGCCCCGTACGGCACCTCGCCGAGGCCCTCGCCGCCCTCGGCGGGCACGCCGAGCCCCACCTCGCCGCCGAACTGGCCGGCCTGGACCCCTGGGAGGCCGACGGCGCGCTGGCCGACCTCCACCGGCTCGGCCTGCTCACCGGGCCCGGCGGGCCGCGCTTCGCCCACCGCGCGGTCCAGGACGCGGTGGCGGCCTCCACCACCCCGGACGAGCGCCGCGCACGACACGAGGCCGCGGTGGACCTCCTCCACCGGCACGGCGCCCCCGCCGCCCTGATCGCCGAGCGGCTCGTGGAGTCCGCCACCGCCCCCCGGCCCTGGGCCGCCGCGATCCTCCGCGAGGCCGCCGAGACCGCGCTGCGCGCCGGCGACCCCGAGACGGCCGCCCGCGCCCTGCGCAGGGCGCTCCAGGACAGCCCCGAGCCCGGCCCGGACCGCGCCCGGTTGCTGGCCGACCTCGCCGCGGCCGTCCGCGACACCGACGCCGCCGCCTGCGAACGCCACGTCACCCAGGCCGTCTCCCTGCTGTCCGACCCCACCGAACGGGCACTGGCCGCCCTGCGGATACCGCCCGCCTTCCTCGGCGCCCTGCCCGCACCCGCCATCGCCCTGCTCCGCCGGACGGCCGGGGAACTGGGCCCGGCCGCGCTGCTGAAGGGCACGGCCCGCGAGGCGGCCCTGCGCCTGGAGGCGCGGCTGCGCCACGCGGGCCGCGAGGACCCCGCCGAACTCGGCGCGTCGGTGCTGCGGCTGCGGCGCATGGGGGAGGAGCCCGCGCTGCGCTCGGCGGGCGAGCGGGAGCTCGCGGCCGTCCTGCTCTACGCGGCGGCGGTCTCCGGCGCCCTGACGGCGGCCGAGGCGGCCCGGCTGGGCCACCGGATCCTGGAGCACGAGCCGGCCGCCCCCGACCGCACCCACTCGGCGCTGCCCCTGGTGGTGCTCGCGCTGTGCGGGGCCGACTCGGTGGACGCCGTCTCCTCCTGGCTGTCCGCCGGGCACCGGCTGAGAGCCCCTTCCCCCGCTCGCGGGGACGGCTTCTCCTCCCATGGGGAGGGCCCGGCGGCGTGCGCCGTCGACCACGCGGAGCGGGCGCTGACGCTCCTGGCCCAGGGGCGGCTGACGCAGGCGCGCGAGCACGCCGAGCGCGTCGTCGTCCACCGGCCGGGGGAGCCGGAGGGCGAGGGGAGCGCGGCCTTCGCCGTGGTGCTCGCCGCCGTGGCGCTGGAGGTGCGCGACCCGGCGTTCAGCGAGCGCGTACTGGCCCTGGGCGGCCGGTGCCGGGCGCCGGGGCTGGTCACCACGTCCATGCTCAGACTCCTGGAGGCATCTCTGGAGGCGGGGCGCGGCGACTGGACGGACGCCCTGGAGACCGTCCTGTCCTGCGGCCGGCAACTGGCGGCGTCGGGCTGGCACAGCTCGGCGCTGTTCCCCTGGCGGCCCTGGGCCGTCAGCCTCCACCACCGGCTCGGCGACTCGGGCGCGGCGCGCGCCCTCGCCGACGAGGAGCACGCGCGGGCCGAGCGGTGGGGCGCGCCCGCCGTGCTCGGCCGCGCCCTGCGGCTGAAGGGCCGGCTGTACGGGGGCGGCCGGGGCGAGGCCCTGCTGGCCGAGGCGGTCACCGTGCTCAGGGGTTCGGCCAACCGGCTGGAACTCGCCCGTGCCCTCCAGGAGTTGGGCAGACGGCTCGGCGGCGGCCCCCGGGCGGAGGCCGCGCTGCGGGAGGCCGGGGAGCTCGCCGTGGCCTGTGGTGTGCCCCGGCTGGTGAAACGGGCCGGCCGCGAGGAGCTCGGCGCCCCTGGGGTGCCCGCGGCGGTCCTCACCCCGGCCGAACGCCGGGTGGCCGCGCTCGTCGGCCGCGGCCTCACCAACCAGAACATCGCCCGGGAACTCGGGGTAAGTCCCCGGGCGGTCGAGAAACACCTTACGAATTCCTATCGAAAATTGGGGATCAAGGGCCGCGCCGAGTTGGCGGCCGAGCAATGTGGACCGGCATTGGGGATGACCGGCTGAATCCTTTGTGCGCGCTTGTTGCGCGCGGCTTCCAATAAACCGTCGGTACGGCGCGCCCGGATGTCCGGGCGCGCCGTACGTGCAGGTGGGTGCGGGTACCGAAGACCGAAGGGCGGACCGTACCTCTCTCGCGACCGACCGCAGGTTTAGGCCGAGCGGCAGGGCGGTCGTTGACCGTCGACCGGCGGCTATCTAGTCTTTCAATCAGTTCGCCCAGTTCGGCTGCCGGGCCTCGGGACGAGGGTCTGGATTCCGCGTTACAGCGCGATTGCATAGCGATTCCGCATGTGTGAAGTGCCATGAAAGGGTTCCATCTCTTGTTGAATTCTGTTCTCGCTTCGGTCGATTCGGCTCGGGTCACCTCCCAGGACGGCCCGGAGGGCCAGGCGGGGTACCCGGACGCCCGTACGCAGTCCGACCAGTCGGGGCTGTGCATGGCGAGCCTCGACACGTCCCTGACCATCCAGCAGGCGAACCAGGAGTTCTTCCGGCAGTTCGACGGCTCCTCGGAGGAGCTGTGCGGCAGAAGCTTCCGCGACGTGGTCCACCCCAGCGTCCGGCAGCCGCTGATGCGGCAGTTCTCGCACCTGATCGAGGGCAAGCACCAGCGCTTCGTCACCCCGGTCATAGCCGTGGGCGCGGACGAGTCCGCCTTCACGGTGCCCCTGACGGCGGTCTCCGTGCGTGGCGGGCTGCCCGACACCACCGCGATCCTGGTGATGATGCCCGTGACCCGGGGCGTCGAGGGCGCCCGGGTGGTGGCGGGCCGCAAGAAGATCCTTTCCGAGATGGACGCGCGCATCCTGGAGGGCATAGCCGCCGGAGTGTCCACCATCCCGCTGGCGTCCCGCCTCTACCTCAGCCGGCAGGGCGTCGAGTACCACGTGACCTGTCTGCTGCGGAAGCTGAAGGTGCCCAACCGTGCCGCGCTGGTCTCGCGCGCCTACTCCATGGGCGTGCTCAAGGTCGGCACCTGGCCGCCCAAGGTGGTGGAGGACTTCGTCAAGTGACCTTGCGTCGCGGCGGCAAGAGTGCCTGACGGGACAGGAGCGGTGCCGTTCCGGACACTTGCCGTCCGCTTCCGTCAAGGAAGCGCATGGTTCACCCGGAAGTCGGTGCGCGTTCACTCTCCGTTTCCCTAGGGTCTGAGCTCTTCCTCCCGTCATCCCAGGAGAGCCGACCCATGGACTCGTCACGGCACCTCGTCGCCCATCTCGGGCTCGACCTCGCCGCCATATGCCTGCTGACGTTCGCGATCTACTACCCCCGGCACCGCCGTCGCGACCTCGTACCGGCCTATCTGGCCCTGAACGTCGCCCTGTTCACCGTCGTCGCCGCCCTCGCCCGGGTGGGCGGCAACGGCGGGGCGGCGCTCGGCTTCGGCCTCTTCGGAGTGCTCTCGATCATCAGGCTCCGCTCCGACGCCGTCCAGCACGAGGAAGTCGCCTACTACTTCACCACGCTGGTCCTCGGCCTGCTGTGCGGGCTGCCGCACCTCCCGTTCACCGCGGCGGCCGGCCTGAGCGCGGTCCTGCTCCTCGTCGTCTACGCCGCGGACCACCCCCGGCTGTTCGCCCGCTCCCGCCGTACGGTCGTCACCCTCGACACCGTCCACGCCGACCCCGCCGCCCTCCGCGCCGACCTGGCCCGCAGACTCGGCGAACCCTTCCACTGGACGGTCATGGAAGTGGACTACGTCCGCGACCTGATGGTCGTCGACGTCCGCTACCGCGAACCCGCCCCGGACGCCGGCCGGCAGACCGGACCGTCCCGGACCGCGCACCGCGCCGCGCCCGCGTGGGAGACCGTATGACCACCACACCGGCACCGCCGCTCCCCGCGGCCGTCCGCGCCGTCGGCGAGGCGGCCGGCGCCGCCGCGCCGATCTCCCTGGCCGAGGTCAACGCGCGGGCGGAGCTCATGGCCCGCTTCGACCGCAGCTACCTCGTCCCCGCCGACGTCTTCCTGGCGATGGCCCGACGGCTCACCGACCCCCGCCGCCCCGGCGGCCCCTTCCGCGCCCTCACCATCGACGGGCGGCGGGCCTTCCGGTACCACTCGGTGTACTACGACACCCCGGAGCTCCGCTCCTTCCACGACCACCGGCAGGGCCGCCGCCTCCGCTTCAAGATCCGCGAACGCGTCTACCAGGACAGCGGTGAGCGGCAGTTCGAGATCAAGCTCAAGGGCGGGCGCGGCGACACCGTCAAACACCGCCGCCCCCTCACCGGCGAGGACACCCCGCTCGACCCGCCCTTCCGGGCCTTCCTCGCGGACACCCTGCGCGACGCCTACGGGATCGACTCGCCCCCGGTGCTGCGGCCGTCCCTCACCACGGACTACGTCCGCACCACCTTCGTGGCCGACGGCGAGCGCGTCACCTGCGACGTCGGACTGGTCTGCGACGACCTGCGGGCGGGGCGGAGCGTGCGCTGCGCGCCCGGCCTCGTCCTGGTGGAGACCAAGACGGCCGGACATCTGACGGAGGCGGACCGGCTGTTGCACGACAGCGGCGTACGCCCGGCGGTCTTCACCAAGTACTGCGGGGCGTACGCGGCCCTACGGCCGGGCCTCCCCGGCAACCGCTGGCGCCGCGCGGCCCGGCACGCCTTCGGGGTTCAGTGCCCTCCGCCGGGCCCCGCGAGGAGCTGACCGATCACCGGCAGGTGCGTCAACTGGTGCTGGAGCGGCCCCACGAGCGGCTGAAGCGGGCCGCCGAGCGAGTTACCCGCGTTGCTCACCGGCACGGACGGGGCCGGAGCCGCCTGAGGCGCGGACTGAGGCGCCGCCTGCGGACCGGACTGAGGTGCCGCCTGCGGTGCGGACTGAGGTGCCGCCTGCGGTGCGGACTGCGGGGCGGACGGAGGTGCGTCCTCCCGCATCCGCTCCATGGCGGCGGCCTGCTCCTTCTTGACGAGCGCCCCCGGATTAGGGAGGTCGGCCGCCGCCTGGAACGACAGCGTCTCGGGCAGCTGCCCGGCGCTCGGGGGCGCCGCCGACGCCTCCGCCGGTGCGACCACGGCGAACGACAGGGCGGCCAGCAGCGGGGTGACGGTGTGACGCAGACGCATGAGAGCCTCTCTCGGTACCGGAACGACGTACACCACGAAAACGAACCAAAGCCCCTCAAGTCACTGGGGCGCGGCCGAACGCTCCCGGTCACACCCAACGCGCCCTGCCGGTACGGTGATCGGAGCATTTTCCGGTTCGGACGACGGAACGAATGGGGTGGCGACGTGACAGCAGAGGGCGCCGGAAGCGGACCACGCGCGAGTGAGGACGAGGACCGGCCCCGGCGGCACGCCGTCGTCATCGGTGGCGGCCTCGCGGGCCTCCTCGCCGCACACGTGCTCACCGCCCACGCCGACAAGGTGACGCTCGTCGAGCGCGACCGCTTCCCGGAGGGCCCGGACAACCGCTCCGGCATCCCTCAGGACAAGCACACCCACGTGATGCTGGAGAGCGGCCAGAGCGCGCTGGAGAAGCTGCTGCCCGGCATCGTGGGCGAGCTGCTCGACGAGGGCTCGCCGCGCGTGGCGATGCCCACCGACGTCCTGCAGTGGCAGGTGGGCCACTGGTACCGCCGGACCCGCCCCACCACCCACGTCCTCACCGGCTCCCGGCCCCTGACCGACTGGGTCGTGCGCCGCCGCGTCCTCGGGGCCGGATCCCGGATCGAGACCGTCGAGGGCGCCGAGGTCACCGGCCTGCTCGGCGACGCCACGCGCGTCCGCGGCGTCCGACTGCGCGAGCGGGGCCTGCCCGCCGCCACGGCGGGCACCACCCTGGAGGCCGACATCGTCGTCGACGCCTCCGGCCGCTCCTCCCGCGCCCCCTCCTGGCTGGCCGCCCTGGGCGCCGAACCGCCTCACGAGGAGGTCCTCGAGACCGGCCTCGCCTACTCCACCCGCTTCTACCGCACCCCCGCCGGCCTGGAGGACCCCGGCTTCCGGGGCGTCTACATCATCCCCAACCCGGCCCAGCGCTACGGCGGCATCCTGATGCCCCTGGACGGCGACCGCTGGTCCGTGATCCTCTCCGGCCTGCGGGGCAACGAACCGCCCACCGACGACGAGGGCTTCCTCGCCTTCGCCGCGAAGCTCCCGCACCCCGTCCTCCACGACTGGCTGCTCAAGGCGGAGCCCCTCACCCCCATCCACGGCTTCCGCAAGACCGGCAACGTCCGCCGCCGCTACGACGGCCCCGGCCGCCGCCCGGCCGGCTTCCTCGCCACGGGCGAGGCCCTGTGCGCCTTCAACCCCGTCTACGGCCAGGGCATGTCCGTCGCCGCGCTCTGCGCCGTCGCCCTCCGCGACGCCCTCACCGACCCGCGCCGCACCCCCACGACCGGCCGGGTGCAGCGGGCCCTCCTCGACGCGGCCCGGCAGGCGTGGGACATCTCCTCCGGCGCGGACAAGAACGTGCCCGGCGCGACCGGCAACATCCCCCGGGGCCGGCCGGTCGACCGGCCCGGGGACTGGTACCTCGCCCGCGTCCAGCGGCGGGCCACCGGTGACCCCGTCGTGGGCGCGGCCTTCCGCCGGGTGCTCTCCCTGACCGCCCCGGTGACGTCCCTCTTCGCACCACCGGTGGCGAAGGCGGTCCTCTTCGGCCCGGACCCGCAGTCCCCGGTGGAGCCGCAGTTCACGCCGGAGGCGCAGTCGGGGATGTGAGCCCCAGTCCCGCCCCTTCCCGTTTCCGAGGGGGCTCTGCCCCCTCGTACCGGCGTTTGAGGACCGGGGTCTGGGGCGGAGCCCCAGGAAACTGGGGGCACCTCCCAGCGGTAGCTGGGGGAGAAAGGGCGGGGTTGGGGCCGCTCACCCCACGTCCCGCCGCCGGAACGCCACCAAGCCCACGGCCGTGAGCACCGCGGAAAGCCCCACCAGCCAAACGAACGGCCCCGCCGAAACCCCCGCCCCCGGCAACTTCGGCAGGTGCCCGAACGGCGAAAGGTCCATCACCCACCCCGGCAGCCGAAGCGCCGGCCCCAGCCAGCCGATGGCCAGGCATCCCCCGGCGAGCCCCCACGCCGCCACCGCCCACCGGGGCAGCGCCCCGAAGAGCAGTACGGCCACCGAGGCGAGCACCCACGCCGCCGGCGTCTGGGCGAGCGCCGCGCCGAGCACCGGCGGCAGTCGCCCCCCGACGTCCCCGGCCGAGACGCCGTACGCCAGGCCCATGCCCAGGCCGCCGGCGAGCAGGACGACCACCGTGCCCAGCCCGGCGAAGGCCAGGTGCCCGGCCGCCCACCGCGTCCGGCCGGTCGCTCCGGCCAGCACGGGCTCGGCGCGCCCGCTCGTCTCCTCCGCGCGCAGCCGCAGCACGCAGCCCACCGCGTAGAGCGCGGCGACCATGCCGAGCAGGCCCGTCAGGGCGGCCAGGAGGGAGTCGGCGAGGCCCTCCCGGCCGCCCATCCGCTCGATGATCTGCCGCGTGCCCTCGTTGTCGCCGACGAGATCGGCGGCGCCCTCGATCAGGGAGCCGAACACGGTGCCCGCGACGGCGAAGCCGACCGCCCAGCCCAGCAGCGTGCCGCGCTGGAGCCGCCAGGCGAGGCCGGTCGCGCCCGTGAGATGGCGCGGCGCCGTCGCGGCGCCCGGGCGTCCGGCCAGCAGGCCCGCGCCGATGTCACGGCGCCTGGCCAGGGCGAAGGCACCCGCCGCGGCGAGGCCCGCCGCCGCGTAGGGCAGGACAAGGACCCACCAGCGTTCGCCCGCGAAGGCCCGGGTCTGCTCGGCCCAGCCGACGGGAGAGACCCAGACCAGCGGCGAGGAGGCGCCGGCGCTCGCCGCGTCACCGGCCGCGCGCAGCAGGAAGGCGAGGCCCACCGTCGCGCCCGCGAGGCTCCGCGCCGCCCGGGCGGTGTCGGTGAGCTGGGCCGTGACGGCGGCCACGCCCGCGAAGCACAGGCCCGTACCGGCGACGGCCAGGCCCAGCGCGGCCGCCCCGCCGGCCGGCAGCCCGGCAAGGGCCTGCCCGGCGGTGACGAGGACGGCGACCAGGCCGTTGGCGGCCAGGGCCGTCAGCAGCGCGGCGGTCAGCGGGGCCCGGCGGCCGACGACCGCGGCGGACAGCAGTTCCTGACGGCCGGTCTCCTCCTCCTCGCGGGTGTGCCGGACCACGATCACCAGGCTCATGATCCCCGCGAGGACGCCGCCGAGGACGGCCATGCGCCAGGCGACCAGGCCGCCGGTGGAGTCGTCGAACACCGGCCCGTACAGCGCGCGGACCGAGGCGCCCGCGTTGGTGGAGCGGGCCACCCCGGCCCGGTCGGCGGCCGTGGCGTACAGCGACTCGAAGGCGCTCGCCACGCTGACGACGGCGAGCGAGAGGGCCACCGCCCACACCGGCATCAGCACCCGGTCGCGGCGCAGCGCGAGGCGGGTCAGCGTGCCCGTGCCGGCCAGCCGGGACGAAGCCGGCCGGGACGAGGCCGGCCGGGACGAGGCGGCGGGGGCGCTCATGACGCCACCGTCCGGGCGGGCGCGGCGGGGGCGTGCTGGTAGTGGCGGAGGAACAGCTCCTCCAGCGTGGGCGGCACGCTGGTCAGGCTGCGGACGCCGGACTCGCTCAACTGGCGGAGGACGGGCCCGAGCCGGTCGGTGTCCACCTGGAACCGCACCTGCCGGCCCCCGCCCCCGTGGAGCTCGCGGACGGTGAGGTCGTGGACGCCGGGCAGGCGCGCCAGCCCGTTGGGCGCGTCGGCGAGCTCGGCGGTCACCGAGGTCCTGGTGAGGTGGCGGAGCTCGGCGAGGGAGCCGGTCTCCACGGTCGTCCCCTCGCGGATGATGCTCACCCGGTCGCACAGGGCCTCGACCTCGCCGAGGACGTGGCTGGAGAGCAGCACCGTGCGGCCGCGCTCGCGTTCCTCGGCCACGCAGGCGCGGAAGACCTCTTCCATCAGCGGGTCGAGGCCGGAGGTCGGCTCGTCGAGGACGAGCAGGTCGACGTCGGAGGCGAAGGCGGCGACCAGGGCGACCTTCTGGCGGTTGCCCTTGGAGTAGGCGCGCCCCTTCTTCGTCGGGTCGAGGTCGAAGCGCTCCAGCAGTGCGGCGCGGCGGGCCCGGTCGGCGCCGCCGCGCAGCCGGACGAGCAGGTCGATGACCTCGCCGCCGGAGAGGTTGCGCCAGAGGGTGACGTCCCCGGGGACGTACGCCACGCGGCGGTGGAGCTCCACGGCGTCGTGCCAGGGGTCCTTGCCGAGCACGCGCGCGGAGCCGCCGTCGGCGCGCAGCAGTCCGAGGAGGACGCGGATGGTGGTGGACTTCCCCGCGCCGTTGGGGCCGAGGAATCCGTGCGTCTCACCGGCCTCGACGGTGAGATCGAGGCCGCTGAGCGCACGGGTCCGGCCGAAGGACTTCGTCAGGCCGGACACACGGATCGCCTTCGTCATGCTTCCGAACGTACGCTTCCTTCAGAAATTTGTGAAGCTTGGAAAGAGTGTAAATTGGCCGGTGAGATCGAACAGGGGAGAGGGCGAGGACGATGACCGAGACGACCGGAGCGGGCGGCCACGACCGGGAGCCGGACCGCGAACGCGACCAGGAAGCGGTCTCCCGCTTCGTCGAGCGCTTCGCCGCCGAGCTCACCGAGGCGGGCATGCCGCGCATGGCCTCCCGGGTCTTCGCCGCGCTCCTCGCCTCCGACGCCGGCGTGATGACCTCGGCCGGCCTCGCCGAGGCCCTGCGGATCAGCCCGGCGGCGGTCTCGGGCGCCGTCCGCTACCTCACCCAGGTCGACATGATCGGCCGTGAGCGGGAGCCGGGTACGCGTCGCGACCGCTACCGGCTCAACGCCGAGGTCTGGTTCCACGCCCTCACCCGACGCGACCAGCTGCTGATCCGCTGGGAGGGCATCCTGCGCGACGGCGCGAAGACCCTGGGGGCCGACAGCCCGGCCGGGGTGCGCGTGGCGGAGACCGCCGAGTTCATCGAATTCCTGCAGAAGGAGTTCGAGGGCGTCCTGGACCGCTGGCGCGAGCACAGAGCCGCCCTCGGCGACGACCGGCCGTAGCCTCTACCCCCTCCCTCCGGGCCCTCGGAAGGGCCGAACGGCCCTGTCATCCCGGGCCGGTCGGGTGCGTTCCCGCACTGCCATACTGCTTTGCGCTCGGAACGACGGAGTACAGGAGACCCAGCCCGTGAACACCCCCAAGGGCAACGACTATTACGCGTTGCTGGCCCGGCACGACGCGATGCGGTTGCGGCGGCAACTGCTCGCACCCGGTGGGGCGCCCGGCCCCGCCGAAAGCCCCGGGCCCGCGCAGGCCACCCCGTACTGCGACGAGACCGACCGGCGGCTGATCCTGGGTCATCTGGACCTGGTCACCCCGTTCGAGGAGCTCATCACGCCCCTGTACGAGGTGATGTTCCGCCGCCACCCCTATCTGCGCTCGATGTTCCCCGAGTCGATGGCGTTCCAGCGCGCCCATCTCGCCCAGGCGTTCAAGTACTTGACGGACCATCTGGACCGGCCCGAGGAGGTCGTCGCCACCTTCACCCGGCTGGGCCGCGACCACCGCAAACTCGGCGTCCGCCGCGCCCACTACGCGACGTTCGAGGACGCCCTGCGCGAGGCGCTGCGCCTGCGCGCGGGCCGGCGCTGGAGCGTGGAACTGGAGCGGGCCTGGCTGCGGATGCTGCGGTCCGCCGTCGACGCCATGGTCGCCGGGGCCGACGCCGCGCTCACCGAACCGCCCTACTGGCACGCCACGGTGGTCCGCCACGACCTGCGCCGCCCGGACCTGGCGGTGCTGCGCGTCCGCACCCACGAGCCCTACCCCTACCGCGCGGGCCAGTACGGCGCGCTGGAGTCGCCGTTACTCCCGCACGCCTGGCGGCAGTACTCGATGGCCTGCGCCCCGCGCGCCGACAACATCGTCGAGTTCCACGTGCGGCGCACCGGCCCCGACGGGGTGAGCGAGGCCCTGGTCGACCGGACGCGCGTCGGCGACACCCTGCGGCTCGGCCCCGCCACCGGGACGATGACCCTCGGCGACGAACTCTCCCGCGATCTGCTGCTGGTCGCCGGCGGCAGCGGTCTCGCCCCCGTCAAGGCCCTGCTCGACGAGCTGGCCACCCGCCGCTCCGGCAGCCCGCGGGTCCAGCTCCTCCTCGCCGCCCGGGACCGCGGCGACCTCTACGACGGCGAGTGGCTCGCCGACTTCGAACGCCGCCGCCCCTGGCTGACCGTGCTGCCCGTCCTCGGCGACGCGCCCCCGTCCGGCGGCCGGTCCCTGCTCACCGACACCCTGGCGCGCCACGGCGCGTGGGCGGACCGCCTCGCCTATGTCAGCGGGCCGGCCGGGATGGTCGAGGCGGCCGTGCGCGCGCTGCGCGAGCTCGGGACGCCGGCCGCGCGGATCCATCACGACCCGCTGGGCTCGTCCCCCGTGTCGTCGGTCTCCGCGGCCAGCTGGTGATCCACGCTCACCACGCCGTCGACGCTCTGGCACAGCTGGACGAGGACCGGGATCAGGCTGGCGCGCCGCACCGATCCGCTGAGCCGCACCTGACCGTGGTTCACCTCGACGCCGACGGCTGACGGCGGCTGCCGCAGGGTGCGGACGAGGACGTCCTCGATGATCTCCTCGCGGATGGCCCGGTCGGTGCGGAGGAAGACCCGCAGCAGGTCACCCCGGCTGACCAGGCCCACCAGCCGGCCCGTGCCGTCCACGACCGGCAGCCGCTTGACGCGGTGTTCCTCCATGGTGCGGGCGGCCTCCACCACGCTCCAGTCCGGCCGGGCGCACACGGCCGGACTGGTCATCAGCCCCTCGGCGGTGGTCGCCTCGTGCTTGGCGCCCGTCCCGTTGCCGGCGCCCGGCGCGTTCGCCCGGGCGCCGGGCCCGTCATGGGGATCCGGCCGCCGGGATGCCTTCGCCAGCAGATCCGCCTCGGAGACCACCCCCACCGGCCGGTCCTCGGCGTCCACCACCGGGACGGCGGTGATGTCGTGCTCCTGCAGTACATGCACGATCTCGGTGAACAGCGTGCCGCGCTGCACCCGGACGACCGAGCGGGTCATCAGATCGCCCACGGTTCTGTGCTGGAGCATGTACCGGTCCTTCGTCCCTAGGTGGTCCGCAGTGCTGCCCTCCCAGCCTCGCACATACGGGGACGTACCGGCGTCGACCGGGTCGGGCATGACCGGCATGTGGCGATCTTGTATCGACCGCCCGGGACCCTTCCCCTGACCGGCGTTGACTCGATACCGTCCGGTCGGTTGTGATCGCCGTCGATCGCGACGACCGCAGACCGGGCGGCCGCCACCGAAGGCCGCCCGCACCGAAAGGACCTCCGTGCGCGCACACCTCCGCCGAAGAGCGATATCCGCTCTCGTCACCACCGTCGTCGCCACCCCCGTGCTGTTCGCCGCGGCGGCGCCCGCCGAGGCGCGGCCCGCCGGGCAGCACGAGAAGGCCGAACGGCTCGCCCGCAAGCTCGTCAAGAACTCCTCGGGCAAGAGCGCCTACCGCCACCTCCAGGCCCTCCAGAAGATCGCGGACGCCAACGGCGGCAACCGCGCCGCCGGCACCCCCGGCCACGTGGCGTCCACCGAGTACGTCTACCGGCTGCTGAAGAAGGCCGGTTACGACGTCTCGTACCAGGACTTCGACTTCTACGAGTCCAAGACGCTGCGCGAGAAGCTGGGCGTCGTCACGCCCGAGCCCCGCGACATCCGCACGTTCGCCTACAAGTTCAGCAAGGCCACGCCCGAGGGCGGCCTCGTCGCCCCGCTGGCCGCCGTCCGCGTCGACGAGACTCCGGGCTGCGGCCTGGACGACTACGCCGGCCAGGACTTCAAGGGGAAGATCGCGCTGGTCAAGCGCGGCAGCTGCGCCCTCCAGCAGAAGGAGGAGATCGCCGCCAAGGCGGGTGCCGCCGGTCTGATCCTCTACAACCACTCCGGCACCGAGCCGGTCCGGGGCACGGTCGGGACGCCGGACAAGGCCCACATCCCGGCCGCGGGCGTCTCCCTCGCCGACGGCGAGGCGCTGGCCGCGCAGGTCGCCAAGGGCGAGACCAAGGTCCGTCTCGACGTGGCCACCGAGGCGATCAAGCGCCCGACCCGCAATGTGATCGCCGAGACCAAGGGCGGCAGCGCCGACCACGTCGTGACGCTCGGCAGCCACCTCGACTCCGTGCCCGCCGGCCCCGGCATCAACGACAACGGCTCCGGCTCCGCCGGCCTGCTGGAGGTCGCCCTCAAGCTCGCCCAGCAGACCCGCGGCCACGGCCAGCAGCCCACCAACAAGGTGCGGTTCGCCTGGTGGTCCGGTGAGGAGCTCGGCCTCCTCGGCTCCGAGCACTACGTGGCCCAGCTCAGCGAGAAGCAGCGCAAGCAGATCGCGCTCTACCTCAACTTCGACATGATCGCCTCGCCGAACCCGGTGGAGTTCGTCTACGACGGCGACGACTCCGACCACACGGGCTCGGGCCCCGGCCCCAAGGGTTCGGCGCAGATCGAGAAGCTGATCAACGGCTACCTCGACCGCAAGGGCGCCCCGCACGAGGGCACCGACTTCGACGGCCGCTCCGACTACGGCCCGTTCATCGAGAAGGGCATCCCGGCGGGCGGCACCTTCACCGGCGCCGAGGGCATCAAGACCAAGGACCAGGCGGCCCGGTTCGGCGGCACGGCGGGCACCGCGTACGACCCCAACTACCACGGCGCGGGTGACACCCTCGCCAACATCGACCGCAAGGCGTTCGACCTCAACATCGGGGTCATCGCGCACGCGGTCGGCATCTACGCCCACGACCTGAGCTCGCTCGACGAGCCCGCGGGGCACTGATCCACCGGGGACCGGGCGGCGCCACGGGCGCCGCCCGGTCCTGTCGTTTTCCCCCCGGGCGCCGCCCGGGTCGCCCGGACAAAGCCACCGCCGTGGGCGATGATGCGGGTGGCGTCGCCACTGGCAGCACCGGGCCGCCCGTGGGAGAAGTCGGGAGAACACCATGCAGAAGATCACGCCCTGTCTGTGGTTCGACGACCAGGCGCAGGAGGCGGCCGAGTTCTACACGTCCGTCGTCCCCGGCTCCCGGATCGTGGAGATCCGGCGCTACGGGGAGACCGGTCCGCGGCCGGCCGGGATGGTGATGACCGTCGAGTTCGAGCTCGCGGGGCAGCGGTTCCTCGCGCTCAACGGCGGCCCCGACTTCACGTTCAACGAGGCGATCTCGCTGAGCGTGGACTGCGCGTCGCAGGAGGAGGTCGACGAGCTGTGGTCGGCATTCGGCGAGGGCGGGTCGGAGGGTCCCTGCGGCTGGCTCAAGGACAAGTACGGCGTGTCGTGGCAGATCGTACCGAGGGCCCTCCCCGAGCTGCTGGGCGATCCCGATCCGGTCAAGTCCCAGCGGGTCATGCGGGCGATGCTGGGCATGAAGAAAATCGACATCCAGGAGCTGGTGGACGCCTACGAGGGGTGAGGACGGCCCGGAGGGGCCGGGGTGGGACGAGGGACGGGGCGGCGTGAAAGCGTCGCAGCACGGTCTGTTTTACCTCGCCAATATTGTGCCATGACCAAAGCTTGACTAACGTCCTGTCGCGTCAGCGCACCTGCACTCGCATGGCAGACGCAGAAAACCCCGGGAGTCATATCGCGCCTGACCGCGCGACAGCTCCCGGGGCTTCCCCGCTCTTCACTTTTCCTTCTCGTGACGCCGACGGCATGACCGCGAGCTTCAGCGGGCAGCGGTCTTCAGCACACGTCGGCGCGACCAGTGTCCTGGAGGGTACCGTGAATCACCCCAACCGGCTACGTGCCGCCATCGCCGAGAACGGCACCACACCCCTCATCGGCGTCTTCGACATGTTCTCCGCCTCCGTCGCCGCCCAGCACTACGACGGCATGTTCGTCTCCGGATTCGGCTTCGCCGCCTCGCACTACGGCCTGCCGGACATAGGGTTCATCGCCTGGCCGGACATCGTCGCCTTCGTCCAGCGGATGCGCCTGGCGTTCCCCGCCCACCATCTGCTCGTCGACATCGACGACGGCTACGTCGACCCCGAGACCGCCTGCCACACCGTGCAGCACCTGGAGGCCATCGGCGCCTCGGGCGTGATCCTGGAGGACCAGAAGCGCCCGCGCCGCTGCGGCCACGTCGACGGCAAGCAGATCCTGCCCCTGACCGAGTACCTGGAGAAGCTCGAACTCGTCCTGTCCGCCCGGCGCGACCTCGTCGTCGTCGCCCGGACCGACGCCACCGAGGAGGGCGAGATCCTGCGCCGCGCCGAGGCGCTGGCCGCCAGCGACGCCGATGTGATCCTGGTCGACGGCGTGCGCAGCGTCGAGTGGATCCGCAAGGTGCGCGGCGTCATCGGCGACAAGCCCCTGCTGTTCAACCAGATCGCGGGCGGCAAGTCCCCCCGCCTCAGCCGGTCCGAACTGACCGAGCTGGGCGTGGACGTGGCGATCTACAGCACGCCCTGCCTGTTCGCCGCCCAGTCCGCGATGGACGAGGCGCTGCGCCGGCTGAAGGAGGACGACGGGCGGCTGCCCGAGACGACGCCCTCCAGCGTGGGCGTCGCCGAGTGCCTGGCCCTGCTGGAGAAGAACATCAGCCGGCACCACCGCGCGCCGGCCCCGGCGGTGGCCGGGAGCTGATCCCGTACGGCGGCGGGCGTCGCCCCCGCCCACCGGTCCCCTCGGGCCGGCGGGCGGGGGCGCACGGCTGCTGCGCGCCCCGGCTCGTCAGGGCCGCGCGCCGATGGCGTCCAGATAGGCGTCGGCCTCCGCCGGGTCGAGGAACCACCGGGCCCCGGAGGGGTCCGCGTACACCTCGGCGAAGCGGTCGGCGACCTCCTGGCGCACGGTCGCCGTCGCCAGCACCCGTGCCACGTGCGGGGGCAGCGGGCCGAGCATCGCGGTCGTGAAGGCCGTCGCGTGGCGGGCGTAGGCCCAGAACTCCTCGAAGGTGTCGCGCATCCAGGAGTCGTCGAAGGGCCGGTCGCCGCGCGCGAGGATCGCGCGCCGGTAGACGTCGGCGCAGCGGGCGGCGCTGTTGGAGCCCTGCCCGGTGACCGGGTCGTTGACGACGACGGTGTCGCCCATGCCCAGGACGGACACCTCGCCGTCGAGCCGGGCGACGGGGTGCCGCACGACGGGGTCGACCGCGCCGTAGAGGGTGGCCGTCGCGTCCGTCGGCTCCGCCTTCGCGCACAACTCGTACTCCCACGGCACGAATCCCCGCATCAGCGCCAGCGAGCGCTCGAGGTTGTCCCGCGGCCCGGGGCGGTCCTGCCAGCAGTCCAGCGGGCCGCCGGGGACCGCCTCCCACAGCAGGATGGTGCAGGGGCCGCTCGTCGTCAGGGCGGGCTGGAGGAGTCCCTCGCCGACGCCGGGGATCATCAGGACGCGCACATGCGTCTCGGCCGGCTCCGGGGGAGCGGCCACGCCGCGCAGATAGAGGCAGGCCAGGGTGCGCTGGGGGCGGTCGAAGGGGGAGCGCGCGGGGTCGCGCGGGAAGATGCCGGAGAGCCCGCCGCGTCCGGCCGCGACGATCGTCAGCTCGTGCCGGCGGGCCAGTGCGGCGAGCTCCGCCCGGTCCACGGAGCGGTATTCGACGCGGCCGCCCCGCCGCTCGAACAGCTCCAGCCAGCCGGAGAGTTTCACCCGCTGGTCCACCGACCGCTGGGGGTGGGCGAGCCTGCCGGTGACGGCGGCGGCGAGGGTGCCGGGCGGGTCGATCATGGTGGCCCGGATCGTGTGGACGGTGGGCACCTGGTCGTCCCACAGGTTCAGCCCGGCCTCGCGCTCGATGGTCTGCGCCGGCCCGAACATCGCCTGGGTGGACAGCACGTGCCCGTCCCGGATCTCCCCGGCCGTGCGGGCGGACACGAGTGTGACGTCGTAGGCGTGGGCCTGGAGCCCCAACGCCAGCTGTAATCCCGCCTGTCCCGCTCCTACGATGGCGATCCGTCGCATGAGACCCCCTCAGGTCCTCGGCCCGGCCCGGGTGGTGGGGCCGGGCGACGCGTGGTGCCCGGCGGGCACCACGCGTCCCATCGTGCAGTGGCGCACCGCCCGCCAACAGAGGGCGACGGGCGCCACAGGCGGGTGCCACAGTGGGTCAGGCGACGGTGAAGGGCGTCGGCGGGGTGGGGTTGTCGGCGTTGTCGTAGCCGATGACGCAGTAGGTCCAGGGGCCCTTGGCCGCCTCAAGGGTGGTGGGTACGCCCAGGAAGGGGCGGTAGCCCTCGGGGTCGGCGCAGTCGGTGCCGGCCTTCGGGCCGTACTTGACCTTGTACGAGGTGATCTCCCAGGGCGCGTACACCGGGCGGACCCAGAAGCGCCTGCCGCCGTCCTCGCCCTCGAAGCTCCGGATGTCGACCGTCGGGGCGACGGTGGGCGGGGTGTCGTCCACGCGGGCCCAGGCGTACGACGGGTGGGCGAAGGAGGCGGCCCAGCCGGGGCCGTGCGCGGTGTCGTCGGGTCCGCCCGCGACGCACAGGACGTGGAGGCCCTCGCGCGGCGGCAGCGGGTCCTTGTGGTCCACGCCCGCGGCCGTCAGCCGCCGGGGCTTTCCGTAGCCCTGGGGGCTGGTGCAGTCGGTGATGCCGAACAATCCGCTCTTGAAGGCGACGTAGGCGTGCCGGCCGGCCTTGTCGGGGGTGACGCGCGCCTCCCAGCGGGCCGGGCCCTGCGGTGTGTGCGACCGCGTGTGCTGTCCGGTCGATTCGACGGTCGCCTGCTCGCCCCGGTCGAGCCGGCAGCCCGTCCGGCGCAGCCGCAGACCGGTCCCGTCCAGGCAGGAGGCCACGGCGTCGACGGGGGTGGCGTATGCGGTGTCGTCCTTGGGGACGACCAGCCCCGCCGGGCCGCCCTCGCAGGGCCGGCCGAGGCCGCAGCCCAGATAGCCGGGTGTGGCCACGGTGTTGAGCAGGCCGACGAGCCGGGTCCCGTCGGCGGTGGTGACGGCACCGCCCGACGAGCCGCCGCTGATGCCGAGACAGTCGGTCCGGGTGAAGTCCCGCCACAGCCAGGAGGATTCGTGCAGGCTCACGGCGGCGGCCGTCGCCCGGCACGTGGACAGGCGCAGGAAGCGCTTGCCCTCCTCGACCCCGTCGGTCGGCGCGTGGGCCGCCCGCAGCGGTGTCCCCGCCGCGACCGGGTGGTCGGCGAGCGTCCAGGGCGTCACCTTCAGCGCGGCGAGCTCCCCGTAGGTGGCCGAGAGCTGGAGCAGCGAGACGTCGATGTCCTTCATGGTCGCGTAGACGACGCGTTCGACGGTGAACGTCCTGTGCTCGGCGGCGTTGTCGTGGAAGAACGCGGGGGTGAAGCTCCAGCCCTCGGGCGCGGCCTGGTCGACGACGACGTCATTGGTCCGCATCGAGTCGTCGGCGCAGTGCCCGTTGCTGAGGATCAGCGCCTTCCGCGCGGGGTCGGGCTTCCCCGTGGCGTGGACGACGGTCGCCGTGCACGTCGTACCGCCGCCCCCGACCAGCCGGCCCGAGGCCCGGAATCGCCGGCCGTCGGCCGACCCGGCGTCGATCAGCGGCGCCTCACCGGCGGCGACTTCGGATGCGGCGGCGGGGTGGGCCGGGCCCGCCCACGCCGGGCCCGCCCACAGTAATCCGGCCGTCATGACAGCGGCCGCGCCGGCGGCCCGCAGACGTATTCGGGCGGGGGGAACGACGTCCCTCACGGCACTCTCCTTGATCGTCAACTGCTGACGGCCCGACTGTGGCAGAGCCTGTGGAGGGCGGGCGACGGTGCCCGTCCGCTTTCGGCCAGACGCGGTGAGTGATCAAGGGTCGCCATGTCGGGTGGCGGAGGGCAACCGGAAGGTAGCCTTCCGTAAGACTTTACGATCGCTCGATGCACAAACGCGCCGCCTCGAACGCCATTACTTGCGGAGGGGGTGGAGCGAAGGCGTCCCCTCCCGGGCGCGGTGACACCGGGGCGTGGACAGGCCCCGCCCGGCTCATGACCATCCACAACCGGAGGGACCAGTACTTCCGTGATCCCACACGATGCAGGCGACGGGGCGACGGGCCGGCGGCGGGGAGGGAAACGGTGACGCTTTCCCGCCATGCGGGTACGTTTCCCATGACCGAACTGCCTGCCGATTATCGTGCGTTCCACCAGCTCTACCGCCCCCGCTACATGCAGTGGGCCGAGCTCTACCTCGGCAATCGCCACGACGCCGAGGAAGCCGTCGACCAGGCCTTCGAGGACCTCTGCTTCACCTGGAGCGAGGTTCTGAGGACCGAGTCGCCGAACGCCTACGCCTGGTCCGTCGTCCGGCACCGCACGATCGACTGCGCCCGCGCCCGGGGCCGGCGCCCCACCGTCATCGACACCGCCGCCTTCGAGACGTCCGCGCTGCGGCACGCCGTCGACCCGATCGGCGAGCTCGAGGAGAGCCTGTCGGTCTACAAGGCCATCTGTGCCCTGCCCGAGCGCCAGCACGACGTCATCGTCCTGCACTACTGCCTCGGTTACAGCATCCGCGAGACCGCCGACATCATGGGCATCACCCAGGGCGGGGTACGGTCCACCGCCCGTTTCGCGAGACACCGTCTCCACGACGCCCTCGGACTGGAGAGAGAAGAGGAGCACCGGTGATCGGGTCCCTCGACCACGCCCTGGCCAAAGCCCGCCTCGAACCCCGGCCCTACACGATCGCCGACACCGACCAGGCCGAGGCCCGGCTGCGGGCCCGCCTGGCCGAGCGGATGTGGCACGGAGCGCTGTACTTCGACGACCAGATGGAGCCCGCCCGCGCGGCCGCCGTACGGTCCGCCGAGCGCAACTCGCTGCCGCACCGGGCCTTCCGGCGGCGGCTGCGGAGCCTGTGCGAGACCGTCGTCGCCCAGGACCTCCACAAGCTCGGGGCGTTCCTGGCCCACCGGATGCTGGAGCCCGACGGCGCCCTGGTCCTCGGCTGTGTCCTCCAGCTCGCCGACCGGGAGGACAGCGCCCGGTTCTGGTGGCAGTTCGCCGCCGGCGCGGACGCCGCCGGCGCCGCCTGCTGCCTCTACCTCCACCACATGGCCTTCGGTGAACGCAGGGAGGCGGAGCTGTGGCGCCGCCAGGCCGGGCTGGAGGCGCTCATCCCGCAGACCCCGGAGGACATCGACCGGGGCGATCTCAACGCCGCCCTCCAGATGCTCGACAGCCTCCGCGACGGGGAGCGCTTCTCGCCCGCCGCCAGCGCCGTCATCGCCTACGTCCCCGATGCCCTCGGCTTCGTCGAGGAGGTCGATCTGCCCCTGCCCCAGCCCGACTTCCCCGAGCGGATCGGGGAACTCACGGCCACGGCCTGAGCGATGAGCACACCCGGAGGGGCCGGTGGGGCGCCGGTCGCCTCCCGGGGGCGTGAGATATGGACAGGGAGCGCCTGCCGGACCGAGAATCACCCTTATGACCTCACCTGACTTCCGTACGCGCCTCACCCGGCCCTCCGAGGCCGAACGGAACCAGGCCCTGGTCGTCCTCCGGGACGGCGCCGGAGACGGCAGGCTCTCGCACGACACGTTCATGCGCCGGATGAACATCGTCCTGACCGCCCGCCACCGCGCCGAGATCGACCTCGCCATGGCCGACCTGCGCACCCACGGCCGCTTCTCGGACTTCCTCGTCCGCACGGTCACCCGCCTGGCGGGGCTGACGGGCCTGCTGCGCGGCGCCTGGCGCGGAGCACGGCTGCCCGGGCTCAGGCTGCCCGAGCCGGGCGGGGCGACGCTGACGATCGGCCGCTCGCCCCTGTCCGGCCTGCGCTTCGACGACGACACGGTCTCCCGCCGCCACGCCGAGCTGCGCTACGTGGACAACCACTGGCGCCTGTCCGACCTGGGCTCGCGCAACGGCACGTTCGTCAACGGGCAGCGCATAGCCGGCACCGTACGCGTCCACCCGGGCGACCAAGTGGCTTTCGGAAGCCTGCACTTCCGCTTGTCCGTCTGACCTGTTCGTGTGTTTGTCCGTCTGATCCCGCGCATCCCTGTTCGCTCCTTCGCGCGGGGGAGCGCGCCCCCTGCCCGCCCGGTGCCCCGGTCGCCGTCCGGTCGTTGGCCCGGTCATGGGGAGACGGCAGGGGAACGGGCGTGACGAGCGCACTCGGCGGGAATTCCTGGCGACGGCGGGCGGCGCCGGCGGCGCGGCCGCCCTGGCGTCCGCCGGGCGGGCCGGGGCCGTCGCCCGCCACGGCGGAACGGGCCGCGACGTCGCGGTGCTCGGCGGCGGCGTCGCCGGGCTCAGCGCCGCGCAGGAGCTCGCCGAACGCGGCTACCGCGTCACCGTGTACGAACGCGATGCCGCGCTCGGCGGCAAGGCCCGCAGCATGGACGTCCCCGGCTCGGCCCGGGACGGCCGGCGCCCGCTCCCGGGAGAACACGGCTTCCGCTTCTTCCCCGGCTTCTACCGCAACCTCCCCGACACCCTGCGCAGAATTCCGCTGCCGGACGGCCGGCACAGCGTCCACGACAACCTGGTGAACGCCACCGAGGAACTCTTCGCCCGCACCGGCGGCCGCCCCGGCCTCCGCATCCCCTTCCACTCCCCCCTCGCCCCGCCCGGCCTCGCCGCACTGCTCCCCGACGCCCTGCCCGCCACCCTCGCGGGCGCCCTGGACACGGCCCTGCGCCTGCCGGCCGACGAGCTCCTCCACTTCACCCACCGCGTGCTCGTCCACCTCACCAGCTGCGACCTGCGCCGCTACGGACAGTGGGAGCGGGTGCCCTGGTGGGACTTCATCGACGCGGCCCGCATGTCCCAGGACTACCAGCGGCTCCTCGGCACCGGCGTCACCCGGAACGTCATCGCCACCAAGGCCGAGACCGCCAGCACCCGCACCGTCGCCCGGGTCTTCCAGGCCTTCCTCTACAACGGGCTCGGCCGGGGGAACGACGGGGAGCCGGACCGGGTGCTCAACGCCCCGACCAACGAGGCGTGGATCACCCCCTGGGCCGCCCACCTGCGCCGCCTCGGCGTCCGGTTCGCACTCGGCGCCGAGGTCGAGGAGGTGGTGTACCGCGACGGCCGCGTCAGCCACGTCCGGCTGCGTGCCCGGGGGATCGGCGTACCCCGGGCCGTGAGCGCCGACCACTACGTCAGCGCGATGCCCGTCGAGCACGCCCGCGCCACCTGGGGCGGCGCCCTGCGGGCCGCCGACCCCCGGCTGGCCCGCTGCGACCGGCTGAAGACCGACTGGATGGTCGGCGTGCAGTTCTACCTCCGCACCCGCACCCCCATCGTGCACGGGCACGTCGACCACGTGGACTCCCCGTGGGCGCTCACCACCATCAGCCAGGCGCAGTTCTGGCCCGGCCGTGACTTCCGCGCGGACTACGGCGACGGCCAGGTGGCCGACTGCCTGTCCGTGTGCGTCTCGCAATGGGACGCGCCCGGCATCCTCTACGGCAAACCCGCGATCGCCTGCACCAAGCAGGAGGTGATCCGCGAGGTGTGGGCCCAGCTGAAGGCCGGGCTGAACGACACGGGGCGGCGCGTGCTGTCCGACGACGACGTCCACTCCTGGTTCATGGACCCGGCGGTCACGGGGCTGGGCGGCCCGTCCCCGGTCAACCGCGAACAGCTCCTCGTCCACCCCACGGGCACCTGGTACGACCGTCCCCCGAGCCGCACCGCCGTACCCAACTTCTTCCTCGCCGGCGACTACGTCGCCACCGACATGGACCTCGCGACCATGGAGGGCGCCAACGAGTCCGCCCGCCGCGCGGTCAACGCCCTGCTCGACGCGGACGGCTCCCCGGCCCCGCGCTGCCGCGTGTGGACCCTGTACCGGCCGCCCGAGCTGGAGCCCTTCCAGCGCCAGGACGAGGCCCGCTACCGCGCGGGCCGGCCGAACGTCTTCGACGTGCGCTGACGCGCCCGGCGCCGGTCAGTCCAGCCCCCTGGCCCGCCGGAAGCGGGCCAGGCCCTCGGTGAGATCGACGACCGGGGCGGGGTAGCGCAGCGCCGCCCGCGCGGGGCCGTCGAGCCGCCACGGGGTGTGGACGGCGGCCCCCGGCAGCGCGGCCAGCTCCGGGACCCAGCGGCGCACGTACTCGCCCCGGGGATCGAAGCGCCTGGCCTGCACGAGGGGGTTGAGGACACGGTGGGGGCGGGTGTCGTTGCCCGTGCCCGCCACCCACTGCCAGTTCAGCCGGTTGTCCGCCACGTCCGCGTCGACGAGGAGGCCCTCGAAGTGCCCGGCGCCCTCGCGCCAGTCGTGGTACAGCGTCTTGGTGAGGAAGGAGGCCACCAGCATCCGGGCGCGATTGTGCATCCACCCCTCGTGGGCGAGCTGGCGCATGGCCGCGTCCACGACCGGGTAGCCCGTCATGCCCGCCCGCCACGCGGCGAGTTCGTCGGGGTCCGCGCGCCAGCGGTCGTGCCGGGTGCGGTAGTCGCGGTGCGCCGCCTCGGGGACGGCGGCCAGGACCTGGTGGTGGAAGTCGCGCCACGCCAGCTGCCGGACGAACGCCTCCGCGCCCGTGTGCCGCTCGCCCGCCTGGGCTGCCTGGCGGGCCCTGGAGATCACTTCGACCGGTGACAGACAGCCGAAGCGCAGATAAGGGGAGAGCCGGGACGTGGCGTCCGCCGCCAGATCGTCGTGCGCCGTCGCGTAGCCCGAGAGGCCCGAGCGCAGCCAGGCCGTGAGTCTGCGACGGCCCTCGCTCTCGCCGCCCCTCGGCAGCCCCGCCGGGGCGGGACCCCGGGCCAGGTCCCCGGGCCCGGGGAGCGGGAGCGAGCGCACCCGGGGCAGCTCGACGCGCCGGGGCGCGGGGGAGACGGGCCGCAGCCGCTCGGCCGACCAGCGGCGGTGGTACGGGGTGAACACCGCGTAGTGGTCCTTGCCCGAGTCGCCCGATGAGGGCACGAGCACCCCCGGCGCCACGGCCGTCGTCACCGCGTCGTGCACCCGCAGCGCCCGGCCGTCCGCCGCCAGCGCCGAGCGCAGCCGCTCCTCCCGCCGCTGGGCGTAGCCGCTCGCCCCGCTCGCGAGGTGCACCTCCGTCGCACCGGTCTCGGCGGCGACACGGCACGTCTCGCGCACCACGTCCCCGGCCCGGACGACCAGCCGGCCGCCCCGCGCCCGCAGCCCCTCGTCGAGATCGGCGAGGCAGTCCGCGAGGAAGGCCGCGCGCGCCGGTGTGACGAAGCCCGCACGGGCGATCCCGGAGTCGATCACGAACAGGGGCACCACGTGCTCGGCCGCGCGCAGCGCCGCACCCAGTACGGGGTTGTCGCGCAACCGCAGATCGGCTGTGAAAAGGACGACAGTGACGCGCATGCCCCCACCCGCCTCGTTCCGGTGGCCCAGGCCGTGTCCTGCGGGCCCAGGCTAGGGCAGGAGGGACGGAAACGACGGGATTGACTGTGACGTCCGGGCTTGCGATTTCCTCGAAGGGATGTTCTGGTGTGGACACGCCGTGCCGGATCGACCGGCCGCGTGGAGCGCCGTGCCGGATCGACCGGTCGCGCCGAGGCCGAAGACCTGGCCGGGAGACCTCTGGCACTGGTGTCGGTCCTCACAGTCGAGGACGCGACTCATTCGGTACCGGCCTCGGGCCGGTCACAGTACGGCCCAGGATCGGCGACGGGTGATTCCTGCCTTTCGCCAAGGGTCCGCGTTGGGAGATTCACGTGTCCGCTCTGTCGTCACAGCCGCCTCTGTCCGTCATCCGACCGTCCCGCCCGCCCGTCGCGATGGCGGCACCCCGCACCGGCGGCGCCCGTCACGCCCGTCCGCTGGGCCTCTACGACACCTGGTGGACGCTCGCCGGTGCCGCTGTCGCCCTGTGCGCGGGCTGGGCCGCCAGCGTGTGGGTCTCGATCCACCTCCAGGCGGACGCGTCCCTGCACACGGTCGCGCTCTTCGTGCACCTCGCCAGCCTCGTCCTCGGCTTCGGCGCCGTGCTCGTCGCCGACTACTACGGCCTGCTGTGGATCACCGGCCGCACCACCCTGCGCGAGGCCCTCGGCAGCGCGAGCAAGCTCCACCTGCCCATCTGGGCCGGCCTCGCCGGCCTCGTCGGGAGCGGTGTCTTCCTCCACCCCAACCCCTCGGCAACGCCCACCGCGATCAAGCTGGCGTTCGTCCTCGTCCTGAGCCTCAACGGTCTCCAGGCGGGCCTGCTCAACAAGCACATGGCCCGGCAGCCGGCCGGCGAGCCGTCGCCGCGCCTGCTGGCGTGGGGCGGGGCCACGGCGATGATCTCCCAGATCTGCTGGTGGGGCGCGGTGGTCATCGGCTTCATGAACACCACCAGCCACCACTGACAGGCGTTTCTCCCCGATAAAGGCCGCTGCCCCCGTCTCCTCGACGGGGGCAGCGGCCTTTCCCCGTGCGGTTCAGCCGCCGCAGACGGTGACCAGCTCCGCGGCCTCTTCCGTGATCGACCGGGCGAGCAGGTCCAGGTCGGGCACGGCGACGGCGTCGGCGATCAGGCCGTAGCAGACACGGTCCTCGTAGGTGGTGATGCCCACGGCGAGGGACTGTCCGGGCGCGAGAGGGGCGAGCGGGTAGGCCTCGCGGACGCGGCTGCGCGCGAGCGTGAGGCCGTGGGCGCTGCGCAACGGGACGCTGGAGACCAGCAGGTCGTAGAAGAGGCGGCCCGAGCGGGCGATCAGGCCGCCGCCGAAGCGGTGGCCGAGGGGCGGGATGACCTCGGCGAGCAGCGCGGCGGCGCCCGGCCCGCTGGCGGGTCCCGCCTGTTTGTTGCTCTCCATGGCCCGGCGTACCGCGCCCAGGCGGGCGAGCGGCTCGGCCTCGGCGACGGGGAGCCGGACCAGATAGCCGGAGAGCCGGTTGCCCGAGGCGCTCGGGTCGCCCGGGTCGCGCAGCGAGACGGGGACGAGGGCGCGGGGACGTACGCCGTCGCTGCCGTCGCCGCGCTTGTCGAGCCAGCGCCGCATGCCGCCCGCGACCACGGCGAGGAGGACGTCGTTGACGGTGCCGCCCGTGGCCTCGCGGACGCGGTTCACATCACGCAGATCGACGATCGCGCCGTCGGCGCGGCGAGCGCCGGTGGCGCGGGAGACGAGAGCGGGTGAGGAGCGCACGTCCAGCGCGGCACGGGCCATGGCGGAACCGATGGACAGGGCGCGCCCGGCATCGGTGACGGCACCGCGCACGAGACCGGGCAGCTCGCGCGGCCTGGGCAGACGCGGCCCGGCCCCCTTCTTCGGCTTCTGCGGCACGACGGCCGGAACGGGCGCCCCGTCGGCGACGGCCGGATCCAGGAGCGACAGGGCGTACGACGCCGCGCGCATGCCGTCCGCGTGGGCGTGGTGGAACGTGAACAGCACGGCGAAGGACGTGCCGTCCGTACCGGGCAGCACATGCGCCGCCCACGGCGGTCGCTCCCGGTCCAGGGGCCGCTGCATCAGCGCCCCGGCGGCCGCGAAGAAGTCCCGCACCGGCGCGGTGAGATGAACGTGGTCCGACGGGTCGTAGCCGGGGGCGGCATGGCGTGCGGCGGCGCCGACGGGGAGCAGGACGGAACGGATGCGGGTGTTCAGCCCCGGTACCCGGGCGGCGCGTTCGACGAGCAGCCCGGCGGCCCGGCGGGCGGCGTCCGGGGTGTCGGCGTCGAAGACGACGAGCCCGCCCATGTGCAGGGGATGACCGGCGGACTCGATGTTCCAGAAGGCGAGGTCGAGCGGCGTGAGCGGTTCGGGGGTCACTTCAGGGGTCACGGGGTCTCCGAGGTCACGGGGCATGGACGTGCTCGCGCGTCGGGGTGAGCCGGGGGACGGCGCTGCGCTGTTGTACGTAAGCGGACAGAAGTCAATCGCCGTCGGCCAACTACGGTCAAGTGTGGACCGGATACGCTCCGTTAGTGGCGCGGGAGGGCCTGCGGGTTTCGGCCCCTCCCCACCCCCTCGGACTGCCCCGGGTTCCCCGGGTAACCCCGCCCGACCATTGCGTCGGCCCCGCACGCGACTTGTCCGGATCGAGACCCCTGGTGGGTGTCGGTTATGGTCGGGCCATGCCAGCCGCTCCGGATGCCGCTCCCGTCCCCGCTCTCGCCCTGCGCCCCGCCATCCGAGCCGACCTGCCGGCCGTGCTCGCCCTGCTCGCGGATGAGGAGAACGTCGTGGATCCGTCGACGGTCGTGGTGACGGAGGAGTACGAGCGGGCGTTCGCGGCGATCGACGAGGACCCGCGCAACGAGCTGTTGGTCCTGGTGGAGGAGGCCGGCACGGTGGTGGGGTGCCTGCAGGCGACGTACATCCCCGGGCTCGGCAAGGGCGGCGCCGAGCGGGCGCTCATCGAGGCGGTCCGCGTCCGCGCCGACCGGCGCGGCGGCGGGCTCGGCCGGACGCTGATGGCGCGCGCGGTCGAAAGGGCACGCGCGCGTGGCTGCGCGCTGGTGCAGCTCACCAGCAACAAGCGGCGCGAGGACGCGCACCGCTTCTACGCTGCGCTGGGCTTCGTGCGCAGCCACGACGGTTTCAAGCTCGCGCTCTAGGCGCGCGCCCCTGACGGGGCGCACCCCGCGGCGGGGCGCGCCCGGAACGTCAGCGGTGACGGAAATCCGGCTTCCGCTTCTCCACGAACGCCGCCATCCCCTCCTTCTGGTCCGCGACGGCGAACACCGCGTGGAAGACGCGCCGTTCGAACCGCACGCCCTCCGCCAGCGTCGTCTCGAACGCCCGGTTCACCGCCTCCTTCGCCATCATGGCGACTGGCGCGGACATCCCGGCCACTGTCTCGGCGACGGACAGCGCCTCCGCGAGAAGCTCGTCCGCCGGGACGATCCGGGAGACCAGGCCCGCCCGCTCCGCCTCGGCCGCGTCCATGGTGCGCCCGGTCAGGCACAGCTCCATCGCCTTGGCCTTGCCGACGGCCCGGGTCAGCCGCTGCGAGCCGCCGATGCCGGGGATGACGCCGAGCTTGATCTCCGGCTGCCCGAAGACGGCGGTGTCGGCGGCGAGCAGGATGTCGCAGAGCATGGCGAGTTCGCAGCCGCCGCCCAGCGCGTAGCCGGAGACGGCCGCGAGGGTCGGGGTGCGGAGGGCGCCGAGCCGGTCCCAGGCGGTGAACCAGTCGTTGAGGTACATGTCCATGTACCCCTGCGGCTGCATCTCCTTGATGTCGGCACCGGCGGCGAACGCCTTCGCCGAGCCGGTGAGGACGATACAGCCGACATCCGGGTCCCGGTCGAGGGCCTCCGTGGCCTCGACGACCTCGTTCATGACCTGGAGATTGAGGGCGTTGAGGGCCTTGGGGCGGTTGAGGGTGACAAGGGCGACGCGGCCCTTGCGCTCGACGAGGATGGTCTCGTACGTGGTCGTCATCAGGAAGCCGTCTCGTTTCGTTCGTCGCGCTGCCGGATCGTCCGGATGATCCCGGAGAAGTCCTCCGCCGCCCCGGCGCCCGCCGCGTACTCCGCGTACCGCTTCGCCGCCTCGATCCCGAAGGCGGAGTCGATCCCGCTCGCGCGGAGCGCGTCGGCGGCGAGGCCGAGGTCCTTGGCCATCAGGGGGGCCGCGAAGCCGGGCCGGTAGTCGCGGTTGGCCGGGCTGGCCGGGACCGGGCCGGGGACCGGGCAGTTGCTGGTCAGCGACCAGCACTGGCCGGACGCCGTGGAGGCCACGTCGAACAGGGCCTGGTGGGACAGGCCGAGGCTCTCGCCGAGGACGAAGGCCTCGCTGACCGCGATCATCGAGATGCCCAGGATCATGTTGTTGCAGATCTTCGCCGCCTGCCCGGCACCCGGGCCGCCGCAGTGCACGGTCTTCCCGCCCATGACGGCGAGCAGCGGCTCGGCCCGCGCGAACTCGGCCTCGCCACCGCCGACCATGAAGGTCAGCGTGCCGGCCTCGGCACCGGCCACGCCGCCGGAGACGGGCGCGTCCAGGGCCTGGTGGCCGGCCTCGACCGCGGCCTCGTGGGCGGCGCGGGCGTCGGCGACGTCGATGGTGGAGCAGTCGACGAACAGCGTGCCGGGCGCGGCCGCGGCGAGGAGGCCCTCGTCCCGGTAGAGGGCGAGGACGTGCCGCCCGGCGGGCAGCATGGTGACGACCACGTCCGCGCCGGCCGCGGCGTCCGCCGCCGAGGCCGCTGGCTCGACACCGGCGGCCGCGGCCGCCTCCAGGGACTCGGCCACCAGGTCGTAGCCGCGCACCCGGTGCCCGGCCTTGACGAGGTTGGCGGCCATCGGGCCGCCCATGTGGCCCAGGCCGACGAAGCCGACGGTCAGGGGAGTGCTGCTGCTCATCACGACACCTCCTGGGTAAGGGCGAGTTCCCGCTCGCCCAGCGGTGCGAAGAACCGGGCGACGTCCGCCTCGCCCACCTCGGCGAGCGTGGCGGGCGACCAGCGCGGGTTCCGGTCCTTGTCGATCACCTGGGCGCGGATGCCCTCGACCAGGTCCGGCGAGGTCAGGGCCGCGCACGAGACGCGGTACTCCTGCTCCAGCACCCGCTCCAGCGAGCCGAGCGCACCGGCGGCGCGCAGCCCGGCGAGGGTGACCTTCAGCGCGGTCGGGGACTTGGCGAGGATCGTCTCGGCGGCCTGCTTGGCGGCCGGGGTGCCGTGGCCCTGGAGGCGCTCGACGATCTCCTCGACGGTGCCGGCGGCGTAACAGGCGTCGATCCACTCGCGGTGACCGGCCAGTTCGCCCCCGGGCGCCTCGGCGGCGTGCCGGGCGACGACCTCGTGAGCCGGGGCGTCGGCGAGCTCCGCGAGGAGCGCGGGCAGCCGGTCCGAGGGGACGAAGTGGTCGGCGAGCCCGCACAGCAGGGCGTCGGCGGCGCCCACCGCCTCACCGGTCAGGGCGAGGTGGGTGCCGAGTTCGCCGGGCGCCTTCGCCAGCAGGTAGGTGCCGCCGACGTCGGGGACGAAGCCGATGCCGGTCTCGGGCATGGCCACCCGCGAGCGCTCGGTGACGATCCGTACGCCGCCGTGGGCGGCGATGCCGACGCCGCCGCCCATGACGATGCCGTCCATGACGGCCACGTACGGCTTGGGGTAGCGGGCGATCCGGGCGTTGAGCCGGTACTCGTCGCGCCAGAAGTCCGCCGAGGCCGTGCCGCCGGAGCGGGCGTCCTCGTGGATGGAGCGGATGTCGCCGCCCGCGCACAGCCCGCGCTCGCCCGCGCCGGTGATCACGACGGTCCCGACGGCCGGGTCGTGCTCCCAGGCGGTGAGGGCCTCGTCGATACGGGAGACCATGGCGTGGGTGAGGGCGTTGAGGGCCCTGGGCCGGTTGAGGACGATATGGGCGGCCCGGCCCTCGACGCGGAACAGGACCGCTTCCTCGGTGGCGTCGGTCACCGGCCGGCCCCTGTCAGGCCACGGGCCACGATGAGGCGCATGATCTCGTTCGTCCCCTCCAGGATCCGGTGGACCCGCAGATCGCGGACGATCTTCTCGACGCCGTACTCGTTGAGGTAGCCGTAGCCGCCGTGGAGCTGCAGCGCCTGGTCGGCGACCGTGTAGCCGGTGTCGGTCGCGAATCGTTTCGCCATGGCGCACAGCTGGGGCGCCTGGGCGTCGCCGCGGTCCAGGGCCTCGGCGGCCTGCCGGACCAGGGCGCGGGCGGCGGTCAGCTCGGTGGCCATGTCGGCGAGGCGGAAGCGCAGGGCCGGCGAGTCGATGAGGGGCTCGCCGAAGGCCTCCCGGTCGGCGAGGTAGGCGAGGGTGCGGTCGAGGGCGCTCTGGGCGCCGCCGAGGGAGCAGGCGGCGATGCCGAGCCGGCCGCCGTTGAGGCCGCCCATGGCGATGCGGAAGCCCTCGCCCTCGCCGCCGAGCAGCCGGTCCGCGGGGATCCGGACGCCGTCGAGGATCACCTGGCGGGTGGGCTGGGCGTTCCAGCCCATCTTCTTCTCGTTGGGCCCGAAGGACAGGCCGGGGTCGTCGCGGTGGACGAGGAAGGCGGAGACGCCGCGCGCGCCGGGGCCGCCGGTGCGGGCCATGACGATGTAGACGTCGGTCGAGCCCGCGCCGGAGATGAACTGCTTGACGCCGTCGAGGACGTACTCGTCGCCGTCGCGCTCGGCGCGGGTGGTCAGGGCGGCGGCGTCGGAGCCGGCGCCCGGCTCGGTGAGGCAGTAGCTGCCGAGGGTGTCCATCGCGCACAGGCCCGGCAGGTAGCGGGCGCGCTGGGCGTCGTCGCCGTAGTGGTCGATCATCCAGGCGACCATGTTGTGGATGGAGAAGTAGCCGGCGACGGAGGGGCAGCCCGTGGCCAGGCTCTCGAAGACGAGGACGCCGTCGGCGCGGGTGAGGCCGGAGCCGCCGGACTCCTCGCGGACGTAGATGCCGCCGAGGCCGAGGTCGGCGCCCTTGCGGAGCACGTCGACGGGGAAGTGCTTGTCGCGGTCCCAGTCGACGGCGTTCGGGGCGAGGTGCTCACGGGCGAAGTCGAGGGTGGTCTCGGCTATGGCGCGCTGGTCCTCGGTGAGGAAGGTGGTCGTCATGGCGGTCAGCCCATCGTCGGGATCGTGAAGCTCGCGCCCTCCTTGACCCCGGAGGGCCAGCGCGAGGTGACGGTCTTGGTGCGGGTGTAGAAGCGGATGGCGTCGGGGCCGTGCTGGTTGAGGTCGCCGAAGCCGGACCGCTTCCAGCCGCCGAAGGTGTGGTAGGCGACGGGCACGGGGATCGGGACGTTGACGCCGATCATGCCGGTGTCGACGCGGCGGGTGAAGTCGCGGGCGGTGTCCCCGTCGCGGGTGAAGAGGGCGACGCCGTTGCCGAAGGGGTGCTCGCTGGGCAGCCGCAGCGCCTCCTCGTAGTCGGCGGCGCGGACCACCGACAGCACGGGCCCGAAGATCTCCTCCTGGTAGATCCGCATGTCCGGGGTGACCCGGTCGAAGAGGGTGGCACCGGCGAAGAAGCCGTTCTCGTGGCCCGGCAGGACGAAGTCCCGGCCGTCGACGACCAGTTCCGCGCCCTCCTCGACGCCCAGGTCCACATAGCCGCGCACCCGGTCGAGGGCGTCACGGCCGACGAGCGGGCCGAAGTCCGCCTCGGGGTCGTCCGAGCGGCCGATGCGGAGGGTGCCGATGCGCTCCTTGAGCTTGGCGACGAGCGCGTTGGCCGTCTCCTCGCCGACGGGCACGGCCACCGAGATGGCCATGCAGCGCTCGCCCGCGGAGCCGTAGCCGGCGCCGATGAGGGCGTCGACGGCCTGGTCGAGGTCGGCGTCCGGCATCACGATCATGTGGTTCTTGGCGCCGCCGAAGCACTGGGCGCGCTTGCCGTGGGCGGCGGCGGTGGCGTAGATGTGCGCGGCGATCGGGGTGGAGCCGACGAAGCCGACGGCGCCGACGCGCGGGTCCTCCAGCAGGACGTCCACGCTCTCCTTGTCGCCGTTGACGACGTTGAGGACGCCCGCCGGAAGGCCCGCTTCCAGGAACAGCTCGGCGAGCCGCAGCGGCACGGAGGGGTCGCGCTCGGAGGGCTTGAGGATGAAGGCGTTGCCGCAGGCGATCGCGGGGGCGGCCTTCCACAGCGGGATCATCGCCGGGAAGTTGAACGGGGTGATCCCGGCGGCGACGCCGACCGGGCGGCGCAGGGAGTGGACGTCGATGCCGGTGCCGGCGTTGTCCGTGAACTCGCCCTTGAGGAGATGCGGAATGCCCGCGGCGAACTCCACGACCTCCAGGCCGCGCTGGATGTCGCCGTGGGCGTCGGCGATCGTCTTGCCGTGCTCGGCGGACAGCAGCCGGGCCAGCGCGTCCTTCTCGCCCTCGACCAGCTGGAGGAAGCGCAGCAGGACCCGGGCCCGGCGCTGGGGGTTCCACTCGCCCCACTCGCGCTGGGCGCGGACCGCGTCGGCGATGGCCGCCTCGGTCTCCGCGCGGCTGGCGAGCGGGACCCGGGCCTGGACCTCGCCGGTGTTGGGGTCGTACACATCGGCGAAGGCGCCCGATGTTCCCGGGATGTGCTTGCCGCCGATGAAATGGGTCAGTTCACGGACCATGGAAGCCTGCTCTCATCAGGTGAGATCCGGGGACAGGCACGGCGGGGCCGCGGGCGCGCGCCCTTGTGGGGCGCGGTCCGTCCTGTCCGTCCTCGTGGTTGCCCCCGAACATATAGTTGGACGTCCTACTAAGTCCAGAGTCGAAAAAACGTGCGGGGCGGCCGGGTGGCCGCCCCGCACGCCGGGGACGGGGGAGAGGGACGGAAAGCGGAACGGGTCAGGAGACGGGTTCGGCCGCGCCCCGGGCCGCGCGGTCGTGCCCGGCCCGGGGGACGAGCAGCCGTTCGGCCAGGTGTCCGAAGAGCAGCCCGAAGGCCGCCCACAGGACGCCCTGGACGGCCAGGGCCGCGAGGCGGAACCGCCACAGCACGGTGGCCGGGAAGTCGGCGGGCACCTCGTCGACCACGGGCAGGACGGCGTACGCCGCACCCACCAGCAGCACGAACGCCGCCACCGCGACGACGCCCGCCCACCAGCCGCCCAGCCGGGGGACCAGCCCACGGCCCAGGAAGATCGCGGCCACGCCCAGCAGCACGCTGAGCACGATCATCAGGAAGTACAGCGCGGTGCGCTTGCCGATGGTGTCCGGATCGCCGACGGACGGCGGATTGGCCGGGTACTTGAGGAACGGCACCACGTAGACCACCAGCAGCCCGCCCAGCGAGAGCAGGGCCGCCGTGGCGCGCGGGCCGATCCGGCCGATCCGGCCCAGGGCGACGCAGAAGGCCAGCGCGGCGATGCCGCCGAGCGCCACACCGTAGACCAGGACGCCGGTCGCCAGCCCGGCGGTGGACTGGAGGGTGCGGCTGACCAGCTCCACGTCGTGGTCGCCGTGGCTGTGGGCCTCCTCGTAGCCGATGGCTCTGTCCACGGACGGCTCACCGAGGAGATAGGCGACGAGGAGGGCCAGGCACCCCGCCGCCAGTCCGGCGAGCATGCCGCGCACCAGGAGCGACCGTACGGAGACGGTGTTCACGAGAGCGACTCCCCGGCCGTCAGTGGCACGGGAAGCCGAGCAGGTGACGTCCGTCGTGGAGCCACTCGTGGACGCTCGCGCCGGAGAGCAGCGAGGTGGCGCCCTGCTCGGCGCCGACGAAGTACAGCAGGACGAGCATGAGCACGCCGAAGAACACCGCCCAGGGGGCGATCGCCTTCAGGGATATCGGCGCGACCTCCGGCCGGGCGGAAGAACCGGAGACGGGAGCGGCGGAATAGGCCATGACCAAACCTCCTGGGGAAACACGCGTCCCAGAACTAGGGGTTCCTGGACGGCGGGAGGCGGGTCTGACTCCCCGGGCGTCGCCGCGCTGCCGCGAGCGCCGACCGGATTCACAGTGGCGCGACCGTGCCGGATTCCCACCGGCTTCCGCCACCCCGTCGTCATGTCCACGCGACCGTACCGTTCCGGCCAACATTGCGCCATGGGGCGGGAGGATGCGCACCGGCGTACCACCCGGCGCGCGTGCTCTGGAGCGTGCGCCGGGGCCGCGCCCGTTCCGCTCCTCCGCCGCCCGTGGCTGACCGGTATGTGAACAGCACTGTCCAGCGGGCGGCTTCACCGCCTACGCTGGCCGCCGCAGCCGGTTCGCCCTGCCCGCCAGGCAGACGCGTCGCAAGAGGGAACCCGGTGGGAATCCGGGACTGCCCCGCAGCGGTGAGCGGGAACGACCGCCGTCACACGCACTGGGCCCGACAGGGCCCGGGAAGCGACGGCCACTAGGTGTCCGCCCTCGGGCGGACGTGCCCGCGAGTCCGAAGACCTGCCCGCTGCCCGCGCGCGAACGCGTCGCGCGCGGACATCCCGGTGACCCCGAGGGCGGGTCGGCGCGCACGGACGAGCACGTGACGGCTCGCCCGCACCGACGCGACCCCTCGCGGCCCTCCCGGGATCCAGGAGACGAGCTCGCGAAGGAGAGTTCCGTGACCAGCAAGTCCGCAGCCGCGGCAGCCCGGGCCACCGTGTACGGCTACCCCCGCCAGGGACCCAGCAGGGAACTGAAGAAGGCCGTCGAGGGGTACTGGAAGGGCCGCGTCACCGCCGACGCCCTCCACCGGACCGCCGCCGCCCTCCGCGCCGCCACCTGGCGCGATCTCGCCGCCGCCGGCCTCCACGAGGTCCCCACCGGCGACTTCTCGTACTACGACCACGTCCTCGACACCAGCGTCATGGTCGGCGCGATCCCCGCCCGCCACCGCGCGGCCCTCGCCGCCGACCCCCTCGACGGCTACTTCGCCATGGCACGCGGCACCCAGGACGTCGCGCCCCTGGAGATGACCAAGTGGTTCGACACCAACTACCACTACCTCGTCCCGGAACTCGGCCCCGACACCGTCTTCGCCGCCGACCCCGCCAAACAACTCGGCGAGTTCCGGGAGGCCCTGGCCCTCGGCCTCGCCGCCCGCCCCGTCCTCGTCGGCCCCGTCACCTACCTCCTGCTCGCCAAGCCCGCCCCCGGCGCCCCGCCCGGCTTCGACCCCCTCACCCTCCTGGACCGGATCCTGCCCGTCTACGCCGAGGTGCTCGCCGCACTGCGCGCCGCCGGGGCCGAGTGGGTCCAGCTGGACGAGCCCGCCCTCGTCCAGGACCGCACCCCGGCCGAACTGAACGCGGCCGCCCGCGCCTACCGCGACCTCGGAGCCCTGACGAACCGGCCGAAACTGCTCGTCGCCTCCTACTTCGACCGCCTCGGCGAGGCCCTGCCCGTGCTGGCCAAGGCCCCCGTCGACGGCCTCGCCCTCGACTTCACCGGCCCCGCCGCCGCCAACCTCGACGACCTCGCGGCCGCCGGCGGACTGCCCGGCAAACGGCTCGTCGCGGGCGTCGTCGACGGCCGCAACGTCTGGATCAACGACCTGACGGCGTCCCTGGCCACCCTCGCCACCCTCCTCGGCCTCGCCGACCGAGTGGACGTCGCCGCCTCCAGCTCCCTCCTCCACGTCCCCCTCGACGCCGGCGCCGAACGCGACATCGACCCGCGCATCGCCCGCTGGCTGGCCTTCGCCCGCCAGAAGACCACCGAGATCGTCACCCTCGCCCGCGGCCTCAGCCACGGCACCGCCGCCATCGCCGCCGAACTCGCCGTCAACCGCGCCGACCTGGCCTCCCGCGCAGGCTCCGCCCTCACCCGCGACCCGGCCGTCCGCGCCCGCACCGCCGCCGTCACACCCGCCGACGCCCGCCGATCCCTGCCCTACCCCGAACGGACCGTCGCCCAGCGCGCCCGCCTGGGCCTGCCCCCGCTGCCCACGACCACCATCGGCTCCTTCCCCCAGACCACCGAACTGCGCACCGCCCGCGCCGATCTGCGCGCCGGACGCATCGACGCCGACACCTACGAGCGGCGCGTCGAGACCGAGATCCGCGAGGTCGTCGCCTTCCAGGAGAAGGCCGGCCTGGACGTCCTCGTCCACGGCGAGCCCGAACGCGACGACATGGTCGCCTACTTCGCCGAACGCCTCACCGGCTACCTCGCCACCCGCCACGGCTGGGTCCAGTCCTACGGCACCCGCTACGTCCGCCCGCCGGTCCTCGCCGGCGACGTCTCCCGCCCCGAGCCGATGACCGTGCGCTGGACGACCCACGCCCAGTCCCTCACCGCACGCCCCGTCAAGGGCATGCTCACCGGTCCCGTCACCATGCTCGCCTGGTCCTTCGTCCGCGACGACCAGCCCCGCGCCGAGACCGCCCGCCAGGTCGCGCTCGCCCTGCGCGACGAGGTCGCCGACCTGGAGGCGGCGGGCACCGCCGTCATCCAGGTCGACGAGCCCGCCCTCCGCGAGACCCTCCCGCTGCGCGCCGCCGCCCGCCCCGGCTACCTGGCCTGGGCCACCGAGGTATTCCGCCTGACCACCGGCGGCGTCCGCCCGGACACCCAGATCCACACCCACATGTGCTACGCGGAGTTCGGCGACATCCTCCAGGCCATCGACGACCTCGACGCCGACGTCATCAGCCTGGAAGCGGCCCGCTCCCACATGCGGGTCGCGGACGAACTCGCCGGCGCCGGCTACCCCCGGGAGGTGGGCCCCGGCGTCTACGACATCCACTCGCCCCGCGTCCCCGCCGCCGACGAGGCGGCCGCCCTGCTGCGCCGCGCACTGGCCGCCGTCCCCGCCGAACGGCTGTGGGTCAACCCCGACTGCGGCCTGAAGACCCGCGCCTGGCCCGAGGTCCGCGCCTCGCTGGAACACCTGGTGACGGCGGCGCGCACGATAAGGGAGGAACTCCCGGGCTCGTCCTCGTCCTCTTCCTCGTAAGGCGCGGGAGGGGTGCCCCTGGGTCGTCATTACCGGGGGCACCCGTCTCCTCGATGGCTGAGAGACTGCCCGCATGGCCGAACTCAACGGAAAGCCCGTTACCCTCGACGACCTCCAGAGCCTCGCCCTCACGAACTACGGGCACTTCACGACCATGCGGATGGAGGACGGCACGATCCGGGGCCTGTCGCTCCACCTGGACCGCCTGGTGCGGGACTGCCGCATCGTGTTCGGCGTCGAACTGGACCGCGAGGGGACGCTGAACTACATCCGCAAGGCGGCCGACGGCGTCACCGGAATCGCCGGCATCCGCGTCACCGTCTTCGACCCCGCCCTCGACCTGAGCCGCCCCAGCGCCGCCAAGGACCCCCACATCCTGGTGAACCTGCGCCCCGCCGGCGCCCTGACACCGCCCCCGCTGACAGCGAAGACCTTCACTTTCACCCGCGACAACGCGGAGGTGAAGCATGTCGCACTCCACCCGCAGCTCAAGCTCCGCCGCGACGCCCAGCTCGCCGGCTTCGACGACGCCGTCTTCGCCGAACCGGACGGCCGCGTCTCCGAGGGCGCCACATGGAACCTCGGCTTCGTCGACCGGCAGGGCACGGTCGTCTGGCCGGACGCCCCCGTCCTCCCCGGCACGACGATGCTGCTGCTCCAGAGCCTCGACACCCCGGAACAGATCACCGCCCCGGTACGGCTCGCCGACGTCCCCGCCATGGCCGCCGCGTTCGCCACGAACGCCTCCATCGGCGTCCGCACCGTCAGCGCCCTCGACGACGTGCGGTTCCCCCAGGACCATCCGGTGCTCGCGGCACTGCGCGACGTGTACGCGGCTATTCCGGGGGAGCGGCTTTAGGCGGGATACGTGGCCCTGCCGGAAAAGCGTTTGACGCTCGCCGGTGTCCGGCGGTCGGATCACATGCCATGAACACAGGGCAGATGCATCCCGGCACGCACCCCATTGACGATGACCTTGTACGGCGGCTGGTCGCCGGGCAGTTCCCGCAGTGGGCGGGGCTGGCGGTGGAGCGTTTTCCGTCCGGAGGCACGGTCAACGCCATGTACCGGCTGGGCGATGACATGGTCGTACGGCTGCCACTGGTGCGAGGCGGGGCCGACGACGTGGCGATGGAACGGACGTGGCTGCCCCGGCTCGCGCCCCACCTGCCCGTACCCATCCCTGAAGTGCTCGGGGAGGGGCAGCCCGCCGAGGGGTACCCGTGGGCTTGGTCGGTGTACCGGTGGCTGGCGGGAGAGAGCCCCGAGGCGGGGGTGCTGAGCGAACCTGTCCTGCTGGCCAAGGATCTGGCCGAATTCGTGGCAGCGATGCGAAGCATCACCCTGCCGGGTGCGCCGCGGGCCCATCGCGGCGGACCGGTCGCCTCCCTCGACGCGGCGACCCGGGCGGCGATCGAGGAACTGCGCGGGATCCCGCAGGAGGGCGTCGACTGCGACGCCGCCACCGCCGTATGGGAGGAGGCGCTGCGCGCTCCGGACTGGGACGGCCCGCCGGTGTGGCTGCACGCCGATCTCATGCCGGGCAACCTGCTGGTGGACGGTGGCAGGCTGGCCTCGGTCATCGACTTCGGGTGCCTGGGTGTGGGTGATCCGGCGTGCGATCTGTTCCCGGCGTGGAATCTGCTGCCGGCCGATGCGAGGGAAGTTTTCCGCGAGGCGCTGGGCGTGGACGACGCGACATGGATCCGCGGACGGGGACGGACGCTCTCACAGGCGCTGATCGCGCTGCCCTACTACCGGAAGACGAACCCGGCGATGGCGCACTACGCCCGGCACGTCATCCGCGCGGTGCTGGGAGAGGGCTGAGGCCGGCCTCGACGCCGGCCGCTGAGCCGGCCCGGGGAAACAGAAAAACCCCCGCTGAGCAGGGGTTTTGTCTGGTCT
>NZ_JBTOLC010000032.1:0-71309 GCF_054551825.1 Streptomyces sp. L500 | reverse complement strand
GCCCACAGTGTTTACTGGGGCTTTCCTCCGGGCTTCCCTTCGGTGTTTCACACTCTATCAGGACTTTTCCGGCCCCGTTTCCGCCTTGTTCACCGTGCATACACAAAGGCATGCGGGCACACAGCAGCGGATCCGGGAAGGATCTCATCCAGTGGAGTGCCGCCCCCACCTCGCCAGCAGCTCTCGCTGCGGGCCTCGGTCGTGGGCAGGAACCCGACAGTACAGCGCCTGCCAGGCACAGGCAAATCGATTACGCACCGCACACGGCTCTCGCGTGCGCGCAGCGCGCACGCTCGTGCGGAACCCTCAGTTCCTATGACTTAGGCTTCCGACCAGTGCGCCGTCCAGGACAGGTAGTGACGGCGCGTGATGATTCTCCACCTCTGGGAGGCTTCCCATGACCACCGTGTCGTCCCCGATCGCCGGACGCGCCATCGGACTCGCGGCAGTGCCCGATCCGGTCTTCTCCGGCGCGATGGTGGGACCCGGTACCGCTATCGACCCGGTCCGTGAGCCGCACGCCGCGGTTTCCCCGGTCGACGGCGTCATCGTCTCGCTCCACCCCCACGCCTTCGTCGTCGTCGACGGCGAGGGCCACGGAGTGCTGACGCACCTCGGCATCGACACCGTTCAGCTCAACGGCGAGGGCTTCGAGCTGCTCGTCAACAAGGGCGACACCGTCGCGCGCGGCCAGGAGGTCGTGCGCTGGAACCCGGCCGCCGTCGAGGCCGCCGGCAAGTCCCCGGTCTGTCCCGTCGTCGCGCTCGAGGCGACGGCTGACTCGCTGGGCGAGGTCGTCGAGGACGGCGACGTGAAGGCCGGCGACGCGCTCTTCTCCTGGCAGTGACCTTTCACCTTCGGTGATCTTGAGCCGTCCCGGACGGGACGGCGCGTACGACATCCATCGCGGCGGGCGTGTCCCACGGCCGTTCGCAATCAACCGGAGACGTGAAATGGAGACAACGCTGCGAGGCGTCGGTGTGAGCCACGGTGTGGCGATCGGCGAGGTCCGGCACATGGGCACGGCGGTCCTGGAGCCGCCGGCCAAGCAGATCCCGGCGGACGAGGCGCCGCGTGAGCAGGGGCGCGCGCGGCAGGCCGTCGAGGCCGTCGCCGCCGATCTCATCGCGCGCGGCAACCTGGCGGGCGGCGAGGCCCAGCACGTGCTGGAGGCCCAGGCCATGATGGCCCAGGACCCCGAGCTGATGGCCGACGTCGACCGTCGCATCACCGTCGGCAGCACCGCCGAGCGCGCGGTGTACGACGCGTTCGCCGCCTACCGGGCGCTGCTCGCCAACGCCGGTGAGTACCTGGCCGGCCGGGTGGCCGACCTCGACGACGTGCGCAACCGCATCGTGGCGCGGCTGCTGGGCGTGCCGATGCCCGGTGTGCCGGACAGCGACGAGCCGTATGTGCTGATCGCGCGGGACCTGGCGCCGGCCGACACCGCGCTGCTGGACCCGACGCTGGTGCTGGGCTTCGTGACCGAGGAGGGCGGGCCGACCAGTCACTCCGCCATCCTGGCGCGGGCGCTCGGGGTGCCGGCCGTGGTGGCGCTGCCGGGCGCCGGTGAGCTCGCCGAGGGCACGGTGGTGGCCGTGGACGGCAGCACGGGCGACGTCTTCGTCGATCCGAGCGAGGAGAAGCGCACCGAGCTGACGAAGGCGGCCGAGGCGCGGAAGGCGGCGCTCGCCGCGTCGTCCGGTCCGGGTGCGACGTCCGACGGGCACAAGGTGCCGCTGCTGGCGAACATCGGCGGTCCGGCGGACGTGCCGGCCGCGGTGGAGGCGGGTGCGGAGGGCGTGGGCCTGTTCCGTACCGAGTTCCTCTTCCTGGACGACAGCGCGAAGGCGCCGTCCGAGGCCAAGCAGGTCGAGGCGTACCGCAAGGTGCTGGAGGCGTTCCCCGAGGGCCGTGTCGTCGTGCGCGTGCTGGACGCGGGCGCGGACAAGCCGCTCGACTTCCTGACCCCGGCCGACGAGCCCAACCCGGCGCTCGGCGTGCGCGGCCTGCGGACGCTGCTGGACCACCCGGAGGTGCTGCGCACGCAGCTCACCGCGCTGGCCAAGGCGGCCGAGGGCCTGCCGGTCTATCTGGAGGTCATGGCCCCGATGGTGGCGGACCGTACGGACGCCAAGGCGTTCGCGGACGCGTGCCGTGAGGCCGGGCTGCAGGCGAAGTTCGGCGCGATGGTGGAGATCCCCTCCGCCGCGCTGCGGGCGCGCTCGATCCTTCAGGAGGTCGAGTTCCTGTCGCTGGGTACGAACGACCTGGCGCAGTACACGTTCGCCGCCGACCGTCAGGTGGGCGCGGTCTCGCGTCTGCAGGACCCGTGGCAGCCGGCGCTGCTCGACCTGGTGGCCCTTTCGGCGGAGGCCGCCAAGGCCGAGGGCAAGAGCTGTGGCGTCTGCGGTGAGGCGGCGTCCGACCCGCTGCTGGCCTGTGTGCTGACGGGTCTGGGTGTGACCAGCCTGTCCATGGGCGCGGCGTCGATCCCGTATGTGCGGGCGACGCTGGCCAAGCACACGCTGGCGCAGTGCGAGCGTGCCGCCGCCGCCGCTCGTGCGACGGATTCCGCCGAGGAGGCGCGTCTGGCCGCGCAGGCGGTGCTGTCGGGCGAGTGAGCCCGATGCCGTTCGGTGAGTGAGGGGTGCCCTGCCTGTCGGTGGGGCACCCCTCCTCTCTTTCTGTTCGCTATTCGAGCGGCACTCCCCCCAGGTACTCGACGCCGTGCTCCGGGGGCACGGGTTCGCCGGTGGCGGCGTCGGTGCAGTAGGCGGCGAAGACCTCGCCCGCCGTCAGGGGGCGCAGTCCGTCGCCGTCCAGGCACCAGCCGCGGACCGTCTCGGGCTCGCCGGGGCGGACGGTGCGCAGGACGACGCCGCCGGGGCTGCCCAGGGTGATGCCCGCCGCGAGGACCGTGCAGAAGAGCAGTGCCGCCGATTCCCGGAGGCGCGGCGGTCCCCCGGCGCACTCGGCTTCGACGACGGCGACCAGCGGGGTGTTCGCGTCGTCGAGCGTGGAGACGCTGCACACGAGGTGGTGACTGCCGTCGCCCGCCGTTTCGATGAGGCGGCGCAGGAGCTTCGACGCCCGGGCGAAGGCCGTCCGGCCCGCGTCCTCCCCGGGTTCGAGGAGGGCGGAGGCGTATTCCCAGGTCGCCTGTTGTTCGGCTGCGCGGACGAGGTCGGGCAGCAGGCGGGTGAGGGGGCGGCCGTCGTAGGTCAGGCGGGCGCCGGTCGCCGCGCTGTCGGCGGTGTAGCGGGTGCGGCTGGTGGGGGTGTCGGGGTCGAGGCGGGCGTCGGCGCAGTACTCCTGATAGGCGGTGGGGTCGAAGAGGGTGAGGCTGATGTGGGTGCCCTGGGAGGCGAGTGCTCTGAGCAGGCCGTCGACCTGGCGGAGGTAGCCGGCGTGGTCGTCGAAGCGGAAGCTGCGGTAGCGCCGCATGGCGGCGAAGTCCGTCTCGTCGGCGAGGACGGCCACGGTGCTGGGTGTCTCGTGGCGCAGCCTGCGTCGTGCGGTCAGTCGTTTCCGGCCGTTGTCGGTCCTGCGGCCGTTGTCCGTGTGCGGCATGAACTCCCCCTCGACGCTACGTGAATCAATTCTCACGCAGCGTAATCGAAGGTACTGACAACGGCCCGTTCACCCAGGTCAGCCGCGTTCGCGGGCCAGGCGCTCGTAGAAGCCCAGCAGTTCGGCGTCGTCGACGGACCCGGGGTTGACCGCCTTCTCCAGGGGGGTGCCCTGGAGGAGCCGCTTGACCGGGACCTCGATGCGCTTGCCGGTCAGCGTGTGGGGGATGGCGGGGACCTCGATGACCTCGTCGGGGACGTGGCGCGGGGAGAGCTGCCGGCGGATGGTGCTCTTGATGCGGTCGAGCAGCTCGTCGTCCAGCCGGGCGCCCGGTGCGAGGTGGACGAAGAGGGGCATCCAGTAGCCGCCGTCGGGGCGTTCGACGCCGATGACGAGGGATTCGCGGATCTCGGGGAGGCGTTCGACGGCCTCGTAGATGTCGGCGGAGCCCATCCGTACGCCCTGGCGGTTGAGGGTGGAGTCGGAGCGGCCGTGGATGACGACGGTGCCCCGGGAGGTGAGGGTGATCCAGTCGCCGTGCCGCCAGACGCCCGGGAACATCTCGAAGTAGCTCTCGCGGTAGCGGTGGCCGTCGGGGTCGTTCCAGAAGTGGATGGGCATGGAGGGCATGGGGTTGGTGACGACGAGCTCGCCGACCTCGTCGACGACGGGCTTGCCGTGGGCGTCCCAGGCCTGGAGGTCCGTGCCCAGGCAGGGGGCCTGGAGTTCGCCGATGTACACGGGGAGGGTGGGGACGGCGCCGGCGAAGCAGCTGCAGACGTCGGTGCCGCCGCTGACCGAGGCGATCCACATGTCCTCGGAAACCTCGTCGTGGATCCAGCGGAAGCCGTCGGGCGGCAGCGGGGAGCCGGTGGTGGCGACGCAGCGGACGCGGGAGAGGTCGAGGTCGCGGCCGGGGTGGACGCCGGCCTTGCGGCAGGCCATGACGTAGGCGGCGGAGGTGCCGAAGAGGGTGGTGCCGGTGCGTTCGGCGACGCGCCACTGGGCGTCAGTGGTGGGGTGGCCGGGGCTGCCGTCGTAGAGGACGACGGTCGCGCCCACCAGGAGGCCGGAGACGAGGAAGTTCCACATCATCCAGCCGGTGGAGGTGTACCAGAAGAAGCGGTCGCCGGGGCCGAGGTCGCAGTGGAGGGAGAGCTGCTTGAGGTGTTCGACGAGGATGCCGCCCTGGGACTGGACGATGGCCTTGGGCAGCCCGGTGGTGCCGGAGGAGTAGAGGACCCACAGCGGGTGGTCGAAGGGGAGCTGCTCGAAGACCGGTTCGGTGTCGGCGGCGGTCAGGGCGTCCCATGCGAGGGTGCCCTCGGGGGCCGGGGTGCCGAGCAGCGGGATGTGGACAACGGCGCGCAGGGTGGGGAGCTCGGCGCGGAGGGCGGCGACGACGTCGGCGCGCTCGTGGCGCTTGCCGCCGTAGTGGTAGCCGTCGACGGTGAAGAGGACGACGGGCTCGACCTGCTGGAAGCGGTCGAGGACGCTGCGGGCGCCGAAGTCGGGAGCACAGGAGGTCCAGACGGCGCCGACGGCGGCGGTGGCGAGGAGGGCGACGACGGCCTGCGGGATGTTGGGCAGGTAGCCGCTGACGCGGTCGCCGGGGCGGACGCCGAGGCGGCTCAGCTCGTCGGCGAGCGAGCCGACCTGGCGGCGGAGTTCCGCCCAGGTGACGGGGCGGGGGTCGTGGGTCTCGTCGACGTGCAGCAGGGCGGGCTCGTCGGCTCGCGCGGGGTCCTCGGCGGTGCGCAGGGCGTGCTCGGCGTAGTTGAGGGTGGCGCCGGGGAACCAGCGGGCGCCGGGCATGGCCGCATCGGCGAGGACGCGCTCGTAGGGGGTGGTGAAGCGGACGTCGCACCACTCGGTGACGGCCTGCCAGAAGGTCTCGGGTTCGGTCACGGACCAGCGGTGGAGGGCCGCGTAGCTCGCGACGGGGTCGCCGGGGACGGGGGCGGGCGCGCCGTGGTGTTCGGCGGCCCGGGTGTGGAAGCGGGTGACCTGGGCGCCTGCGACGCGGTCCGCGCCGGGCCGCCACAGGGGCTCGGGCTGGTCGACGGGCTGCGGTGCGGTGGTCATGTGGCTGCTCCCGGGCTGTGAGCGCGTCGTGGGCGGAGCCGTGCGCACGTACGGGGTGCGCGCGTGCGGTGGCTGTGAGGACGATGCCATGTGATCGACTCGATGCACCAGGGCCGGTGTCACACCGTCGCGGGAGGGCACAGGTCCTTGCGGGGGTGAACGGGGGGCGAACGGTGCGCGGGGGTGCCGGGGCGGGTGGCAGGGTGAGCGACATGAACGCGGGTGACCTTGTGCGATCGGTGAAGTGGATGACCTCGTTGCGCGCGGTGGGGAGCGCCCAGGGGCTGCGGTCCGTGCGGTCGGCCTGGCGGCGGCACCGGGTGGACGCGGTGGGGCTGCCCCGGCAGGGGGCGGCGCGGGCCCGGGTGCCGGGGGTGGTGCTGGGCGCGGACCCGGAGCCGGGGGGCGGGGTGGTGCGGTTCGCCCGGTCCTCGTTGCGGGTGCGGGTGGCGGCGGGCGGCGCGGTGTTCTGCGGCTGGGACGGGGCGGTGCCGGAGCCGTCGTACGCGCTGGCGGGCGCCTGTCCGGAGGCGGACGAGCGGGCGGTGCTGGAGCCGGACACGGACGGCGGCTGGCGGGTGGTCTCGGAGCGGGTGCTGGTGGCGGTGTCCCGGCACGGCACGGTGGAGGTGCGCACGCCGGGCGGGGTGGTGCTGCGGCGTGATCTGGCGCCGCGCTGGTGGGAGCCGGCGGGCGCGGCGGGGGGCGGGCGGTGGGTGCAGCGCTCGGAGGTGGCGGCGGACGCGCGGTTCTTCGGGCTGGGCGGTCGGGCGTCGGGGCCGCGGCTGCGGGACGGCGTGTACCGGCTGTGGAACACCGATCCGGGCGGGGCGTTCGGGCCGGGGGACGATCCGCTGTACATCACGATGCCGGTGCAGCTGGTGGTGGCGGACGCGGGGACGCATCTGGTGTTCCACGACAACACCTGGGACGGCCGGGTCACGCTGTGGGAGGGCGAGGAAGGGGCGGGGTCGGGGCACGACCGGCCGGGGCGCTGCGAGACGCGGATGGACGGCGGTCCGCTGCGCTACTGGGTGATGGTGGGCACCCCGGCGCGGGTGCTGCACGGCTGGGCGGCGCTGACGGGGGGTGCGGCGCTGCCGCCGTCGTGGGCGCTGGGGTATCAGCACGCGCGCTGGGGCTTCGGCAGCGAGCGGGAGGTGCGGCGGGTGGTGGCCGGCTACCGGGAGCGGGGGCTGCCGCTGTCGGCGGTGCACCTGGACATCGACCACTACCGGGGGCACCGGGTGTTCACGGTGGACCGGGAGCGCTTCCCGGATCTGCCGGGGCTGGCGGCGGGGCTGAAGGAGGAGGGGGTGCGGCTGGTGTCGATCGTCGACCCGGCGGTGAAGGCGGAGCCGGGGCTGGCGGAGTACGACACGGGGGTGGCGGCGGGGGCGTTCGTGACGGACGCGCGGGGGCGTGAGGTGCGCGGCGAGGTGTGGCCGGGCGAGTGCGTCTTCCCGGACTTCACGGACCCGAAGGCGCGGGCGTGGTGGGGCGGGCTGTACGCGGAGCGGCTGGCGCAGGGGTTCTCCGGGGTGTGGCACGACATGAACGAGCCGGTGTCGTTCGCGGCGTTCGGGGATCCGACGCTGCCGCGCTCGGCGCGGCACGCGCTGGAGGGCCGGGGCGGCGACCACCGGGAGGCCCACAACGTGTACGGACTGGCGATGGCCCGGGCCGGTTACGAGGGGCTGCGGAAGCTGCGCCCGGAGGAGCGGCCGTTCGTCTTCTCGCGCTCGGGCTGGGCGGGGATGCAGCGTTACGGCGGGACGTGGTCGGGGGATGTGGCGACGGGCTGGCCGGGGTTGCGGGCGTCGCTGGCACTGGTGCTGGGTCTGGGGTTGTGCGGGGTGCCGTATTCGGGGCCGGACGTCGGGGGGTTCACGGGGTTCCCGTCGCCGGAGCTGTATCTGCGGTGGTTCCAGCTGGGCGCGTATCTGCCGCTGTTCCGGACGCACGCGGCGATCTCGGCGGGGCGGCGGGAGCCGTGGGAGTTCGGGGCGGAGGTGCTGGAGCACGCGGGGGCGGCGTTGCGGGAGCGGGCGCGGCTGCTGCCGTATTTCGTGACGCTGGCGCATCTGGCGCAGCGCACGGGGGCGCCGTATGTGCGGCCGGTGTGGTGGCGGTCGCCGGAGGACCGGGCGCTGCGGGACTGCGAAGACGCGTTCCTGCTGGGGGATTCGCTGCTGGTGGCGCCGGTGCTGGAGCTGGGGGCGGATCAGCGGGCGGTGCGGCTGCCGCGCGGCCGCTGGTACGACACGGCGACGGGCCGGGCGCACGAGGGGCCGGGGCAGGTGCTTCTGGAGGCGCCGTTGTCGCGCGTTCCGGTGCTGGCGCGGGCGGGGTCGGTGATTCCGGTGGCGGGTGCGGACGGGGAGGTGGAGCTGGAGGTGTGGGCGCCGGCTCCGGGGCGTACGGGGGGTGGGGTGCTGATCACGGACGCGGGGGTGGGGTGGGAGGGGCCGGAGGTGGTGCGGTTTACCTCGCGGTCGCGGGGTGGGGTGGTGACGGTGGAGCGGGAGGGGGCGGAGGAGGTGGGGTATCGGGTGCGGGTGCGGGGGTGAGCCCTGCGGGTGGGGTGCCCCGGTCCCGCCCTTTCACCGTTTCTTCCGGGGCTTCGCCCCCGGTCCCCCTTCCATGTCGGGTGCACGGCTGGTATCCCCGTGCCCATGTCGAGATTCTCCGCGCTCTGCCGTGCGCTCGTCCTCCCCCTCTCCGCGCTCGCGGCCCTCGCTTCCGCGCCGGTCGCCCGGGCGACCCCGGGGTTCGTCGCCCTCGCCGACGTCGATCCGACGATCGTTCAGGAGATGCGGTACGTCACCCCGCACAACTTCACCGGTCACCGGATCGACGGCTACGAACGCCCGAAGTGCCTGCTCACCCGCCCCGCCGCCGAGGCCCTGCGGCGGGCGCAGCGGGTGTTGCTGCGGCAGGGGCTCTCGCTCAAGGTGTACGACTGCTACCGGCCGCAGCGCGCGGTGAACGACTTCGTGGCGTGGGCGAAGGATCTGGGCGACGAGCGGATGAAGGCGGAGTTCTATCCGCGGGTGGCCAAGTCGCGGCTGTTCGAGGACGGCTACATCGCGGCGAAGTCCGGTCACAGCAGGGGCAGCACGATGGATCTGACGATCGTGCGGCGGCCGGCGTGGCCCACGCGCCCGTATGTGCCCGGTGAGCCGCTCGTGCCGTGCTTCGCTCCCCGGTGGCAGCGATTTCCCGACAATTCCGTGGACATGGGGACGGGTTTCGACTGCTTCGACACCCTCGCCCACACCCTCGATCCCCGGGTCGAGGGGCGGCAGCGCGCCAACCGGCTGCGGCTGAAGTCGGTGATGGAGGGGGCGGGGTTCGTCAATCTCCCGGAGGAGTGGTGGCACTACACGCTGCGCGGTGAGCCGTACCCGGACACGTACTTCGACTTCCCCGTGCGCTGAGGACGGTTCAGACCGTCGCCGGGTGGCGGGCGGTGATGCCGGTGGCCAGGGCGTGTTCGACGACGGAGACCAGGACCCGCTTCACGGAGTCGCGTTCGCGGGCGTCGCACATCACCACGGGGACCTCGGGGTCGAGGTCGAGGGCGTCGCGGACGGCTTCGGCGGAGTGGCGGGGGGCGCCGTCGAAGCAGTTGACGGCGAGGGTGAAGGCGATGCCGCGGCGTTCGAAGTAGTCGACGGCGGCGAAGCAGTCGGCCAGCCGCCGGGTGTCGGCGAGGACGACGGCGCCGAGGGCGCCCTGGGCCAGTTCGTCCCACAGGAACCAGAAGCGGTCCTGGCCGGGGGTGCCGAAGAGGTAGAGGACGAGGTCCTCGCGGAGGGTGATGCGGCCGAAGTCCATGGCGACGGTGGTGGTGCGCTTGGCCTCGACGCCCGAGAGGTCGTCGACCGGGCGGCCCGCCTCGGTCAGCAGCTCCTCGGTGCGCAGGGGCCTGATCTCGCTGACGGAGCCGACCAGCGTGGTCTTGCCGACGCCGAAGCCGCCGGCGACCAGGAGCTTGAGGGTCAGCGGCGCGGTCCGGTTCCGTATTCCGCGGTCAGGGCGCCCGAAAACCATGGGATTTCCTCCGAATCAAGGGTCGGTGCGGCATGGCGCTCCCCCGTGGTCGTGCCCCCCGTGCTCCCCCTCGGTAGAGATCGTTCCGTATGGACGGCGGTCTGTTCAACCCCCTTCCGGCCCCGGCCGTGGGCCGGTCGGCCTCATAGGGCGCGCAGGCCGTCGATCACCTCGCGGAGAATGCCCGCGTCGGGCAGCTCCGCCGGCGGGACCGGGCGGGAGACCCGGACGTACCCGGCGTCGATGAGATCGCCGACCAGGACCCGGACCACGCCCACCGGCAGGTCCAGGGTGGCGGCCAGCTCCGCGATGGAGTGGGGTTCGCGGCGGGCGAGGTCGGCGATGTCGAGGTGTTCCGGCGAGAGGGTCCGGTCGGCGATCGCGTAGGCGCCGCCGGGGTGGGCCAGCAGGAACTCCTCGGCGATGACCAGCGCGATCAGGTCGAGCCGCTCCTCGGCCGGGGCCTTGGTGCGGCCCCGGGTCATGGTGTACGGACGGACCACGGGGCCCGCCGCGTCGTCGTACCACTGGGCGGTGTGCTCCTCGGCCCGCCGGGCGGTGTGCTCGCGCGCTCCGTCCGGGCGGGTGGCCGGACCCCACCGGCCGGTGGTCCCGGCCGTGGGCCCGGAGGGTGTCTGCCGCGGGAACGCGGTGGGGTCCTCGGTCATACCGCCGGTCACTCGCCGGCGACGCCGGTGCGCGGAGCGGTCGCCAGGTGCGCGCCGACCCGCTTGACGAGCAGCGTCATCTCATAGGCGACCTGGCCGATGTCGGAGTCGGCGTCGGCGATGACGGCCAGGCAGCTGCCGTCGCCGGCGGCGGTGACGAACAGGAACGCCCGGTCCAGCTCGACCATGGTCTGGCGGACCTCGCCCGCCGAGAAGTGGCGGCCCACGCCCTTGGCGAGGCTGTGGAAGCCGGAGGCGACGGCGGCGAGGTGCTCGCCGTCCTCCTGGCTCAGGCCCTTGGAGCTGCCCTTGGCCAGACCGTCGCTGGAGAGCACCAGCGCCTTGCCGACGCTGCCGACGCGCTCGACGAGGTCGTCGAGGAGCCAGTTGAGCTCGCCGGATCCGGCGCCCGGGCGGGCCTCGCCCGTCGCGGACGGAGTGTTGCGTATCGCGGCCTGGTGTGCGGTCATCGACCGTCCCCCTCAGTTGTCGTTCCTGGTGCTGTGGTGCTCGTCGTCATCTCATTGTCCCCCCGTGCCCGTTGCCAGCCGCGCTGGAGGGCGGCCATCCTGGCCCGCACCTCCTCGGCGTCGCGGTCGGGCTCCGGGACGGGAGGGGTGCGGGGGGCTTCCGCCGGGGCGGGCTCCCGCAGCTGTGGGGCGAGGCTGGCCTGCCGGACGCGCCGGGGCAGGCCGCCGGTGGGGGTGCGCTCGTCGTGGGGGCCGTCGGTGGCCTGCTGGTGGGTCTCCTCGGGGAACACCGCCCGGCGGCCCGGGGTCCGGACGACGGGCCGGCCGCCGGTGTCCTCCCGGTCGGCCCGCGTGCCGCCCGGGGCGCTCTCGGAGAGCAGCGCCGACGGGATGAGCACGACGGCCGTGGTGCCGCCGTACGGGGAGGGCTGGAGGGAGACGCGGACGCCCTGGCGGCGGGCGAGCCGGCCGACGACGAACAGGCCGAGGCGATCGGTGTCGGACAGCTCGAACTCGACAGGATCGGCGAGGCGGAGGTTGGCCTCCAGCAGCGCGTCGGCGCCCATGCCGAGGCCCCGGTCGTGGATCTCCAGGGCGAAGCCGTTGGGGACGCGCTCGCCGAGGACGTGGACGGTGGTGTGGGGCGGTGCGAAGACGGTGGCGTTCTCGAGGAGCTCGGCGAGGAGGTGGGTGAGGTCGGCGACGGCGGGGCCGTCGAGGGCCAGCCGCGGCAGCCGGCGCACCTCGATCCGCTCGTACGCCTCGACCTCGCCGACGGCCGCCCGGACGACGTCCATGAGCGGGACGGGTCTGCGCCACTGCCGGGAGGGTGCGGCGCCGGAGAGGATGACCAGGCCCTCGGCGTGGCGGCGCATCCGGGTGGTGAGGTGGTCGAGGCGGAAGAGGTCGGCGAGGTGGTCGGTGTCCTCGGTGCGGCGCTCCATGGCGTCGAGCAGGGTCAGCTGACGGTGCAGCAGGATCTGGTTGCGGCGGGCGAGGTTGACGAAGACGTCGGAGACGCCGCGCCGCAGGTCGGCCTGTTTGACGGCTGCCTCGACGGCGGCCCGCTGGAGGGTGTCCAGGGCCTGGCCGACCTGGCCGAGCTCGTCGGTCCCGCGGGCGATCCGGGGCACCTCGGCCTCGACGTCGACGCGCTCGCCCGCCGCGAGGCGGCGCATCACGGCCGGCAGCCGGACGCCCGACGCCTCGTGGGCCTCCTTGCGCAGCCGGTGGAGGTCCTTGACGAGGCCCCGTCCGACGCGGAAGGAGATGACGACGGTGCAGACGAAGGCGATCAGGCCGAGGAGGCCGGCGACGACGGCCTTGGTGATGACGCCGAGGGCGACGGGCCGCACCCGGGCGCCGAAGCGGTCGATGGCCTCGGTGCTCATCCGGCCGAGGTCGTCGAGGACGGGCGTGACGGTGCTCTGCCAGCGCCGGGCGTCGATGGTGTGGGGGGCCCGGGCGGAGCCGGCGAGGACGACGGTGTCCTCGGCGGAGCGCAGCGCCTCGGCGTTGGTGCCGCGCCAGTAGTCCTCGTAGGTCTTCTGCTCGGCGACGGGCAGCACGGCGAGGTGGGTGTTGTAGAGGGTCCGGCGTTCGGCGATGTGGTCGGAGAACGCGCGTAGATCCTGGCGGCTCATGCTGCCCGCGGCGAGGGCGGCGGCCAGCAGGGCGTCCTCGCGGGCGACGGCCTCGCGGGCGCGGCCCAGGCCCACCATGGCGCGGCTCTGCCGGTCCGTCTCGGCGTCCTGGAGGGCGGCGAGGCTGCCGAGGAAGTCGTAGTAGGGCTCGATGACGTCGTTGTACGCCTGGAAGGCGGCGTAGCGGGTGAGGTCGGCGTCCTCCGCCTTGCGGCGCAGGCCGGGGAGGCCGTCGAGGGACTTCTCCAGGATGCCGAAGCGCCGGGCGGCGGTGGCGCTCATGTCCTCGCGCACGTCGCCGTGGATGCCGGCGCGGAAGACGGCGACCGCCTTGTCGGTGGCGCGCTGCTCGGTGCGCAGTTCGTCGAGGAGGTCGGCGCGGCCGGGGTCGGCGAGGTGGACCAGGGTCTGCCGGCGCTCCTTCTGGAGGGTGCGGACCATGTCCCCGGCGGGGTAGCCGACGGTCCGCATGACATCGGCGGCGTCCATCAACTGGACGGCCTCGTTGCCGGTGATGACGGTGGCGAAGACCCACAGGCCGGTCAGGGACACCAGGGGCACCAGGAGCAGCGCCACGATCTTCCGGCGGATCGACTTCCCGCGAAAGCGCATGGCCTCCCCTACGTCAACCCCGGCGCACGGGGATGGTGTTCCGACGGATCGTGGCGACAGATCGTGGCGACAGTGATGCGCCGTGAGCCTACTACTGCGAAGTACTCGGCTCGAAGGCCAGTACGTCCGGGGCACATCGGTCCGGCCGGATTTCTCCCTGTTCCGCGGGAACCTTCGGGGCGTCCCGTTCGCTCTTCCCTCACAGGGGAGGCGGGGCTGTTCCGGGCGCTTCGGGAGAACCCGTGCGGGGCAGCCACAGGGGGAGGTGAGCCGCCATGGACCTGGAACGTGACGTCTCGTCCCATCAATCGGGCGCGCGCAGGCCGTTGTGGGTCGAGGAGCCGGCGCGCAGGCCGCGCATGCCCGATCCGGTGCGGTCGTCCGCCGTGCGGGCGGTCCTCGTCATCGCGGGGACGCTGGAGGTGACCACGGTGACGGTGCTGTTCGGCCTCGCCGGTACGTGGCTGGTCCTGCCGGCCGTGCTGTGCGCGGTGGCGGGGACGGTGGCCGCGACGTGGGCGGTGCTCGATGTGTGGGTGACGCGGCAGGTGTGGCTCCAGCGGCACGGTGTGGTGTCCGTGCCGAGCAGCTCCGCGCGGGCCGTGCGCCGCGCCCGGCGGGCGCGGTTTCCGGGGGCGGTCAGCCCGGGGCCGTAGGCCGACGACCACAGGTCGCCGGCCCACGATCCGGGTCAGGCGTGTGCCGCCTCCTCGGACGGGCGGACGTACATCCGCGTGGCCGTGATCTCGCCGTGCACCTTCTCCGCGTCCGGATCCTGGGGCTGGGGAAGGCCCGGGCGCAGGTGCTCCTCGACGCTGATGTACTTCAGGCCCGCCCGCAGGTCCGCGTCGTTGCGCAGCCGGATGACCAGCGGGAACTCGGCGAGGGCCGTCGTGTCGAACAGACCGGTGGTGTAGAGCAGCTGGACGCCCAGCGCGTCGGCGACGGCCCGCTGGAGCTCCAGCAGGTACGTGGCGTTGGCGCGGCCGATGGGGTTGTCGAGGAACAGCGTGCCCGCGTGCGCCTGCTTGTCGCGACCCCGGTCGTTGCTGCGCAGCGCCGCCATGGTGCAGTACAGCGCGATGGCGGCGGTCAGCAGCTGGCCGCCGGAGAACACGTCGCCCATCTGCCGGACCGGCACGCGCTCGGCGCGCAGCACCGCGTCGGGCTTGAGGATCTCCACGGCCACGCCGCGCGGCAGCAGCGCCGCCTGCACACCACGCAGCAGCAGCGACATGCCGTCGCGGCGCAGGTCGGAGTTCTTCTTGACGGCGGAGCGGGTCGCCTCGTCGATGACCTCGCCGAGCCGCTCGGTGAGCGTGGCCTGGTCGGGGTCCTCGAAGCGGATGCGCAGGAACTCCTGACCGGACCACTCCCCCAGGCCCTCGGGCAGCCGGGAGAGCCGCTGCGCGGAGCGCAGGGTGGTCAGCGAGGACTCCACCAGCCCGCGCAGCCGGTCGACAATGCTGTCGCGGTTGCGCTCCAGCTGCTCCAGCTCGTCGGTCAGGACGCGCAGGCGGGGCGCGAAGGCCTCGGCCCAGGCGGTGGCGTGCTCCGGCAGGGCGGCGGCGGGCAGTTCGCGGATCTGCTGCCGGGCGGGGGTGCGCACGTGCTCGTAGCGGGTGGAGTTGGCGTGCCGGACGAGCACGTCGCTCGCCTCGCGGACGGCGGCCTCGGCGGCCGACAGGTCGCCCGCGCAGCCGCGCAGGGAGCGCCGGCTCTCGGCGGCGGCCTGCCGGGCCTCCTCCAGCGTCCCGGTGTACGGCTCGGGCTGCTCGGCGTCGTCCTCGGGGGTGTTGTCGCGCAGCAGGTCGCGCAGGAGCGCGGCCGTGTCGTCGAAGCCGGTCGCGGCGTCCTCGGCGGCGCGGTGGGCGCGCTGCAGGTCGCCGTGGGCGGTGCGGGCGGACTCCAGGGCCTCGGTGCGGGCGGCGAGTTCGCCGGTGGCGGTGCGCAGCAGTTCCTTGGCCCGCTCGGCGCCGTCGGGCACGAGCTCCTCGGGGAGCTCGGTGTGGGCCTCGCCGTCGGCGGGGGCGAGGCGCTCGGCCTCGCCGCGCAGCCGGCCGAGCTGCTCGCTGGCGGCGGACGCGCGGGACTCCAGCATCGTCACGAGCGATTCGGCGCGGGCGGCGGCGGCCTGACGGGACGGGCCGTCGGCGCCGTCGGTGCCCTCCAGGAGCTGGGCGGCGCGGGTGCGCACCTTGTTGGTGAGGCGGTCGAGTTCGGCGCGGGCGGCGGTCTCGTCGCTCTCGGCGCGGGCCTGTTCGGCGCGCAGGTCGGCGCCGACGCCGACCTTCTCGTAGAGCTGGGAGGCGGCGCGGTATGCCTCGCGGAGGGCGGGCAGGGAGGCGGTGGGGGCGTCGGTGGTCCCGGCGACGTCGTCGGGGGCGCCGGCGATCTCCGCGCGCTCGGCGCGCAGGGCGCGGGCGGTGCGGTGGGCGTCGTCGGCCGCGCGCTGGGCGGCGCGGCGGTCCTCGTCGGCGGCGCGGGCGCGGTCGACGCAGATCTCGGCGCGCTCCTCGGCCTCGGCGGCCTCCTCGGCCAGTTCGCGGAGCCTGCTCTGCCAGGTGGCGCGCTCGCGCAGCCGGTAGGCGAGGCCGGCGAGGGCGTCGGCGACGCGGCGGGCGCGCTGGGCGGTCTCCTGGCGCTCGTCGCGCTCCCGGGCCGCCTCGGCGGCGGCCTGGTCGGCCTCGGCGCGGGCGGTACGGGCCTCGGCCAGGGTCTCCTGGGCGGTGTCGGCGGCGGCGCGGCAGCGCCCGGCCTCGGCGGCGAGCTCGGCGAGCCGCCCGGCGGGGCAGCCGGCGCGCCAGGACGAGAGGCGGGCGGCGAGGGTGCGGTCGCCGGTGAGGCGGGCCGCGACGGCGCGGATCTCCTCGTCGCGGGCCAGGGCCCGCTCGCGCAGGGCGTGCCGCTCCTCGTCGGCGGCGCGCTCGTCGTGCATGGCCGGGTTCGGCGGGACGAGGAACACGCCGTCGCCGGCGTCGCCCTCGCCCCGGGGGGCGGGTGCGAGCAGCGCGGCGGCGGTGCCGACGGCCACGGCCGAGCGCGGCAGCAGGGAGGCCGCGCCGAGCACCTCGCGGGCCCGGGCGTGGGAGTCGGTGTCGGTGATGACGACGCCGTCGACGAGCTCGGGGCGGGCGGCCAGGACGGCCGCGTGCCGGGCCGGGTCGACGGACTGGGCGAGGTAGCGCCAGCCGGGCAGGGCGGGGATGCCGTGCTCGCCGAGGTACTCGACGGCGGCCAGCACGTCGGGGCTGGGCGGCAGCAGGCCGCCGTCGCCGAGGGCGCCGAGGATGCGGGAGTCGTCGGCGGCGGCGGTACGCAGGTCGAACAGCTGCCGTTCGGCGGCGGCGACGTTCTCGTCGAGCAGCTCGCGCAGGGCGTCGGCGCTGCGGTCGAGCTCCTCGGCGGTGAGCGCCCCACCGGGGGCGCTGCCGCGCGGGGTGCCCGACTCGCCGGCCGTCCCGCCATCGCCGGGTGCGTCGGCGGCCGGGCCGCCGGAGGCGCTCGCGCCGCGCTGGCCCGGGAGCTGGGCGGAGGCCGTCGGTTCGGGCAGGCCGAGGAGCTCGACGAGGCGGCGGTCGGCGCCGATGGACTCCGCCGCCCGGCGCTCGGCGTCGTACGCGGCCTCCGCCGCCGTGGCGGCGTCGGCGGCCCGCGCGGCGGCGAGCTCGGCGCGGCCCTCGGCCGCGGCGGCCTCCTTCGCCCGCTCGGCGGCCTGCCGGGCGCTCTCGCGGGCGGTCTCGTACGCGGCGACGGCCGGCTTCTCGGCGTCGCTGGCGGCGAGCGCGGCACGGGCCGGGTCGGCGTCGGGGCCGCTGTCGTCGATCCAGCCGGCGCGGACCGCCTCGGCGGTCTCCTGCTCGACCTCGGCGAGGCGCTGGCGCAGGTGGCCCGCTTCGCTGCGGGCCCGCTGGGCCTCGGTGGCAGCGGACGTGGCGTCCCGGTGGGCGGCCTCGCCGGCCTCCTGGAGGGCGGCGGACCGTTCCTCCTGCTCGTCGGCGAGCCGCTCGCCCTGCTCGGCGGCGGTGTTCAGGGCCCGGACGAGCTCGGCGGCGGCCAGCGTGCGGGCGGCCAGCGCCGGGGCGGCGTCCCGCTCGGCCTCGTGGATGGCGGCGGCGACGCGCGCGGAGCGGTCGGCGGCGGCGCGGTGGCGCAGCACGGTCTCGGCGGCCTGCCAGGCGGAGTGCAGCGTACGGGCGTCGTTGAGCTCGCGGCGCTGGGCGGCGGCGGACTTCTCGGCGGCGGCCAGCGCCAGGGAGGCGTGGCGGTAGGCGAGTTCGGCGGCGACCAGGGAGGCTCGGCCGCGCCCGGTCTCGGCGTCGGTGACGGCCTGCGCGGCGGCGGCGACCCGCTCGGCGAGCTCGACGGCGCGGCCGCGCTCCTCCGCGCCGCGCGCGGACAGCCGGCGGGCGAGGAGGCGGGTGCGGCGCTCGGCGCCGGTGTGGACGCCCCGGGCCCGGTCGCGCTGCTCGGCGGCCTCCGCGATCCGGGAGAGGAGGTCGAGGGAGCCGGCAGTGAAGTCCCGTTCGGCGGTCAGCTCGGCGCGGCGGCCCAGCTTGTGGGCGAAGCCGTGCACCAGGTCGGCGAGGCCGTCGGTGTCCCGGGTGTCGGTGACCGCGCGCAGCAGCAGGTCGGTGAAGTCGGAGTCGTTCTTGACGGCGAAGAGGCCGGCGGCCTCGCCCTCGTCGGCGTTCATCTCGCGCTGGTAGCGGAAGAGCTCGGGGTCCAGGCCCAGCTCGCCGAGGTGCTCGTTCCAGCGCTCGTGGATCTCCTCCCACACCACGTCCAGGTTGGGGTACGCCTTGCCCGCCTCGGTGAGGGCGTCGCGGAAGCCCTTCATGGTGCGGCGGCGTCCCCGGGCGCCGGAGGCGCCGTCCGCCTTGGGGCGCATCGCGGTGGACTCGGCGACGGGCAGCGAGTCCAGGCTGAGGCCGGGGCCGGGCCGGAAGGAGTACCAGGCCTCGGCGAACTTGCGGGGGTCGTTGGAGACCTGGCGGCCGCGCCACTCGCTGACCTTGCCGACGACGACGCTCTCGCCGGTGAGGACGTGCTGCCACTCCAGGGCGACGTGGCCGCAGTCGTCGGCGAGGAGGAACTTGCGGAGCACGCCGGAGCTGGCTCCGCCCAGGGTGTTGCGGTGGCCCGGCAGCATCACCGAGAAGATCAGCTTGAGGAGGACGGACTTGCCGCCGCCGTTCTCCAGGAAGAGCACGCCGGCGGGCGCGGGGCGGCGCGGCGGGCCGACGGGCTCGTCCTCGAAGAACTCCGCCTGCGTGGGCGCGGGGTTCGGCACCGGCGCGCCGACCCCGCGCAGGTCCAGCACGGTGTCGGCGTAGCGCGCGCCGGCGGGCCCGATGGAGTAGAGGCGGACCCGGGACAGCTCGTACATGGCGGCGGACTCTCGTTTGCTTGTCTCTGGTTGACGGTTGGGGCGGTTCGGCGGCTACGCGTGGAAGGGCAGGCCCGCGTCGGCGACCAGTTCGAGGTCGTCGGTGTCGTCCGGCGGGAGCAGGGTGGGGGTGCCGTCCCCGACGGGGACGACGCCCAGCTCCAGCAGCTCGGCCATGGCGGCGGTGCCGGCCATGTCGCGGACCTGGAGCTGGTAGCGGGCGGTGGTGCGGAAGGCGCCGCCCGCGTCGTCGCCGGTGCGCTGGAGGAAGCCGGAGTCGACGAGGAAGGCGACGGCCTTGGCGATGATGCCGGTGGTGGAGCCGGCGAGGCGGCGGGCGTCCTTGGTGGCGCCGGTGGCGCTGCGGCGCGCGTAGACCCGCCAGGCGGCCTCCAGGCCGGGGGCGTCGCTGGTGGGGTCGGTGTTCTCGCCCTGCTCGGCGGCCCGCTCCTCCAGCCGGCGGCAGGCCTGGCGGACGAACGCGTCGATGCCGTTGACGGTGACGCGGCCGATGTAGCCGTCGTCGGCGAGGTCCTCGGGGCGCGGGAAGGCCATGGCCGCGACGGCGAGGTGGGCGAGGCCGTGGAGGAAGCGGTCGCCGGAGTCGACGGCGGCCCGGCGGGCGTAGTCGCCCATGCGGACGGCGAAGACGGAGTCCTCGGCGGCGGTGACGGCCATGCCGGCGCGGGTGGAGACCTCCAGCACGACGAGCCCGAGCCCGGCGGCGACGGCGTCGGCGAGGCGCGCGAACGCGGGGTCGTCGCGGTGCCGGCGCAGCAGGTCGGCGTACTCGGCGTCGCGGGCGGGCTGGAGCTTGGGCTGGAGGCCGAAGGCGATGAGGCGGGCGGCGTCGGCGGCGTCGGCGGGCGTCACCTGCGCGGTGGCGCTCGCGACGGGGGGCTCCGGTGTTTCCGGCTGCGCCACGTCGTTGGCGTCGTACTCAGTCACGTTCGCTTGCTCCTGCTGGGGGTCCATGGGGGTGGGGTTCGCTCGCCGCCCGAGAGGCTCACGACGCCTCCGCGCGGTCCGCCGCCATGCCGGCGGCGTCCAGGAGGGCCTTGCCGACGATGAGGTCGGCGCCGCCGAACTCGGGGTCGTCGAGCGGCGTGCCGTCGTCGACGGCGAAGAGCAGGGACTGCTCGCCCTGGCGGTAGGCCGTGCCGACGGAGGGGCTGGCGGCGTGGACGGCCAGCAGGGCGACGAGGTAGGGCAGTTCGGGGTCGCGGCGGCGGGCCTCGGCGAGCAGGCCGGAGAGGCGGCGCGGCGCGTCGGCGGGCAGGTCGAGCAGTTCCAGGGCGCTCGCCAGCTGCTCCTCGCTGAAGCGGCTGTCGTCGGGCGTCTCGACCAGGTCCGGCTCGGGCATCTCCGCGCCCAGGTGCTCGCGCTCGACGGGCGGCGTCAGCAGCATCTCGACGAGGTCGCCGACGCGCACCGAGGCCGGGACGCGCAGGCCCGTGCCCCGGGCGAAGAAGGCGTCGGTGACCCGGCCCGCCCGCTCCAGGGGCAGCGGCAGCACGGGGGCCAGGAGCTGGCCGTAGAGGTCGAGGCCGGCGTGGGCGGCGGGGGTGGCGAAGGCCTGCCGGTCCTGCTCGGCGCGGAAGAGCGGGCCGGCCTCCAGGAGGCGGGACTGGAGCTGGGTGTGCCGGCGGATGCAGTCCTTGACGATGTCGACGAGCTCGGCGGCGCGCCGCTTGTGCTCGGCCGTCTTCGGGTCGACGGCGGCCTCGGCCTCGTCGCGCGCCTTGCGGATGTTGGTGAGGATCGCGTTCTCGTGGCGGTAGCGGTCGGCGACGTGGTCGAGCGCCTCGGCGATCATGTCGGGGACGGCCTGGAGCCAGTCGACGGCGCGGACGTTCCGCCGGGTGGCGTCGAGGGTCTTGCGGAGGGTCTCCGCGTACTGCACGGTGCGGTAGCGGGCCTGCTCGGCGGCGAGCTGGGCGTCGGCGAGCCGGCCCCGGCTGATGAGGACCTCCAGCTTGACCTCGGCGGCGATCTGCGCGCTGGTGACGTCCGTGTCGAGGGCGCCGACCAGGACGTTGACGGCCTCGTCGGTGGTGCGCAGGAAGACCGTGCCGCCGGGGCCGGGGACCTCCTCGATGAGCTTGAAGTCGTAGTCCCGCCTGACGTACGCGCCGTCGGCGCCGAACGTGCCGTAGACGGCGCGGAAGCCCCGGTCGACGCTGCCGACGTTGATGAGGTTCTCCAGGACCCAGCGGGCGACGCGCTCGTGCTCGGCGGCCGGCCGCTCGGGGGCCTGCGCGGCGACGCGCGGCTGGAGCCTGGCCACTATCTGCTCGTGGTCGGCCCCGGTGTCGAAGTCCATGTTGAGCGTGACGAGGTCGATGGCGGCCAGCGCCACCTCCGCCATGGCGTAGACGCCGAACTCCCCCGCGAGGTTGGCCTTGCGCACGTCGAGGTCGTGCAGCGGCGCGGTGCAGGCGAGCGCGCGCAGCCGGCGGGCCAGGCCCTCGTCGGCGGCCGGGCCCGGGGCCGGCCGGGAAGGCCCGTTGAGCTGGGGCGGAACGGCCGCCGGGGCTGCAGAAGTCACGTCGCACAGAGTAGGCGGTCGCACCGACAACGGACGAAACGGCACGGGGGTCGCCCGGCCGCGGGCCCCTAAGTCTAGGGCGGGGCCCGGCCGGGGCGGACGGCGGCCCTCCGGCTGCGTCCGTCAAACCGCTTACCGTCCGTCCGACCGCGTACCGCCCGTCAAGCCGCGTACCGCCCGTCAGACCGCGAAAACGGACATGATGCCTATATTGCAGCCGAGCAGGACGAACGCCGTGGGCAGCTGGGCCTTGATGGGCCCGTACTGGTCCGTCAGCTCCAGGAGGGCGGCCGGGATCAGGTTGTAGTTCGCCGCCATGGGCGTGACCAGCGCGCCGCAGAAGCCCGCGAGCATGCCGACGGCGAGGACGGCGGCGGGGTTCCCGTGCGCCTGCTCCACGAGGACCGGCCAGCCGACGGCGGCCGTCATCACGGGGAAGGCCGCGAAGCCGTTGCCCATGACGGCGGTGAAGAGGAACATGCCGCAGCAGTAGACGACGACCGCGAGGAACACCGAGCCCTCCGGCAGGACGGCCGCGGTGAGGCGGCCCACCTGCTTGCCGACGCCCGCGTCGGCGAAGATGGCGCCCAGCGTGGCGAGCATCTGCGGCAGCAGCATGGCCCAGCCCGCGGACTCCAGCATCGAGCGCCCCGCGTGCAGCGGTACGGACAGCCGCCGCTCCCGCAGCATCACCATGCCGAGGACGAGCGCGACGACGGCGCCGACGCCCAGCCCCAGGACGGTCTCGCTGCCCTTCTGGAGGACCGGCTGCCCGCCGAGGGACAGTCGCTTCAGCCCGACCGCGCACACCAGGGCGACGGCGGGAACGGCGAGGGCGGGCACGAAGAGCGCGTTGCCGTGCCGCCGCGCACCGGCCGCCCGCCGCTCGGGGCCGGCGGTGCGGGGCGTACCGCGGCCGGTGAGGCCGAAGCCGGCCAGGCAGGCCATGACGAGGACGGCGGCGCCCAGCGGTTCGGGCGGGGCGCCGCCGTCGGCCACCCAGGTGCCGTAGCAGAAGCCCGCGCCGAGCAGGCCCCAGAAGGCGGCGGTGCCCAGGCGCCGGGGGTTGGTGCGGTCGGCGAGCATCTGGGCGGACATCGCCAGGAGGACGCCGCCGACGAGCCAGTAGAACCACTCCGCCTTGATCACTTGGTCGCGCCCTCCGGTTCCCTGGGGGATATCGGCGGCTGCGCGAGGGTCCGGTCCAGGCGCAGCAGCCGCCAGCCGTGGACGGCGAGGGCGCACAGCGCGGTGGGCACGGCCCACAGCGCGAGGTCCAGCGGCTCCAGCCGGGTGTGGTAGGTGGTGTTGACGAATCCGGTGATCAGCAGGATCGAGCCGACGGCGAGGAAGACGTCCTCGCCGAAGAAGAGGCCGACGTTGTCCGCGCTCGCGGCGTACGAGCGCACCTTCTCCCGCGCGCCGGCGGACAGCGGCCCGTGGCGGCGCTCGGCCGCGCCCTCCGCCATGGGCGCGGCGAGCGGGCGGACGGTCTGGGCCTGCCCGAACACGCCGTTGAGCCCGAGGGCCGCCGTGAGCTGCCGCAGCAGGAGGTAGAGGGCGAGGAAACGGCCGGCGGTGAGCCCGGCGAAACGGCCCATCAGGTGCCGGGCCCGCTCCTGGAGGCCGTGGCGCTCCAGCAGGCCGATGACGGGGAGGGTGATGACGAAGACGGTCACCGCGCGGCTGGAGGCGAAACCGGTGCCGAAGTCGGCGAGGATCCGCTGCGGCGACAACCCGCCCAGCAGGCCGGTGGCGATGCCGGCCGCGCCGACCACCAGCAGGGGGTTGCGCCTCGTGGCGAAGCCCGCCACGACCACGAGGACGCCCAGGAGTACGAGCATGCGTGGGGGCCTTCCGCATTCTCGGACCTCACTCGACGAGGTGAGGCGACTGCGGAGGACGCTAAGATATTGTTCAACAATCCTCAATAGGTGACGCCGAATCAGCCGGATCGGTCGGCGAACCGGCGCCGCCGATACGGATATCCGTCGAGCCCGTGGGAGAGTCCATGGCACGGACCACCGCTTCCGGCGCCCAGCGCGCCGCCGCGGCGCTGCGCGACCGGATCGCGGACGGCCAACTGCCGCCCGGCACCCAGCTGTCGGAGGAGGCCCTGGGGCGGGAGCTCGGGGTGTCGCGCAACACGCTGCGCGAGGCGTTCCGGCTGCTCGTCCACGACAACCTCGTCGTCCACCTCCTCAATCGCGGGGTGTTCGTCCGGGTCCTGGAGCCCGTCGACGTCGCGGACATCTACCGGATGCGGGCGGCTTTGGAGACCGCCGGCGTCCGGGCCGCCGCCGGTGCGCCGAGCGCCGCGCGGAGGGCCGTCACGGCCGCCGTGGCCGAGGCCGAGCGGGCCGCCGCCGACGGTGACTGGCGGCGGGTCGGCTCGGCGGACCTGCGCTTCCACCGGGCGCTCGCCGCGCTCACCGGCAGCGCGCGCGTGGAGGAGGCGATGGACCGCCTGCTGGCCGAACTACGGCTCGCCTTCCACGAGATGCCCTCGCCCCGGCGCTTCCACGAACCGTTCGTCGCCCGCAACCGCTCGATCGCCCGGCTGCTGGCGGAGGGCGCCCACGAGCGCGCCGAGGCGGAGCTGACCACCTATCTGGACGACGCGCTGGCGATCGTCCTCGACGCGATGAGGGAGACCGACCGATGACGCCGATGGACCTCAACGCCGACCTCGGCGAGGGCTTCGGCCGCTGGCGACTGACCGACGACGACGCCCTGTTGTCGGTCGTCACCAGCGCCAACGTGGCCTGCGGCTTCCACGCGGGCGACCCCTCCACCATGCGGTGGGTGTGCGAGCGCGCCGCCGAACGCGGGGTGCGCGTGGGGGCCCAGGTCTCCTACCGCGACCTCGCGGGCTTCGGCCGCCGCGCCATGGACGTGCCCCCGGACGAACTCGCCGACGAGATCACCTATCAGATCGGCGCGCTGCGCGTCTTCGCCCGGGCCGCCGGGACGGACGTGACGTACGTGAAGCCGCACGGCGCGCTCTACAACCGCGTGGTCACCGACACCGAGCAGGCCGAGGCCGTCGTGCGCGGGGTGCTGCGCGCGGGCGGGGCGCTGCCCGTCCTGGGCCTGCCCGGGTCGCGGCTGCACGAGGCGGCCGGACGCGCCGGACTGCCCGTCGTCGCCGAGGCGTTCGCCGACCGCGCCTACACCGCGCTCGGCACGCTCGTGCCGCGCCGGGACCCGAGGGCCGTGGTCCACGACGCGGACGCGGTCGTCGCCCGGTCCGTCCGTATCGCCCGGGACGCGGACGTCACCGCGCTCACCGGTGAGGACGTCGCCGTCCCGGCGCGTTCGCTGTGCGTCCACGGCGACACCCCGGGGGCGGCACTGCTGGCCCGGCGGGTGCGCGAGGCGCTCGAGACGGCGGGCATAGCGGTGGAGGCGTTCGCGTGAGCGCCTCCGGCGGCTATGGCATACAGCGCGTCCTGCCCGTCGGGCGGCACGCCCTGCTCGTGGAGGTCGCCACCGCCGAGGAGGCCCAGGCCCTCCACGCCGAACTGCTGCGACGCCGCGACGCGGGAACCCTGCCGCCCGTGCGCGAGATCGTGCCGGCGGCCCGGACCGTGCTGCTGGACGGGCTCGCCGACCCGCGCGGCCTCGCCGCCGCGCTGCCCCGCTGGGACATACCGCCCGTGGCCGCCGCCGACGCGCCCCTCGTTGTGCTGCCCGTCCGCTACGACGGAGCCGACCTCGCGGAGGTCGCCGCGCTGTGGGGGATGAGCGAGGACGAGGTGGCGCGCGTTCATTCCGGCATCGAGTTCCGCGTCGCCTTCTGTGGCTTCGCGCCGGGATTCGGCTACCTCACCGGCCTTCCGGAGCGTCTGCACGTACCGCGCCGGGCCACGCCGCGCACCTCCGTGCCCGCCGGCGCGGTCGGGCTGGCCGGCCCGTACACCGGCGTCTACCCGCGCTCCTCCCCCGGCGGCTGGCAGATCATCGGGCGGACGGACGCGGCGCTGTGGGACCCGGACCGGGAGCCCGCGGCGCTGCTCGCGCCGGGGACGCGGGTCCGCTTCGAGGAACGGGGGCGACGGGCGTGAACGCTCTCACCGTCGTGCGGGCCGGGGCGCTCACCACCGTCCAGGACCTGGGCCGGCCCGGCCACGCCCACCTCGGCGTCCCGCGTTCCGGCGCCCTCGACGAGCCCGCCCACCGGCTCGCCAACCGCCTGGTCGGCAACCCCGTCGAGCACGCCACGCTGGAGACGACCCTCAGCGGCTGCGCCGTACGGGCCGACGCGGCCGTGACCGTCGCCGTGACGGGCGCGCCCTGCGCGGTACGCGCGGGTGGGCGGCCGGTGGCGTGGGGCGCGCCGGTGCGGGTGCCGGCGGGGGCGGTCCTGGAGGTGGGCGCCGCCACGGCGGGGCTGCGCTCGTACGTGGCCTTCGCGGGCGGGGTCGCGGTGCCGCCGGTGCTGGGCAGCCGGTCGCGGGACCTGCTGTCGGGGCTGGGCCCGGAGCCGCTCTCCGACGGCGCCCGGCTGCCGCTGGGGGCGCCGTCCGGGGCGCCGGCGGGCGTCGACGCCGTGCCGTGCGGGGCGTTGCCGCTCGGCGAGCTCGTCCTGCCGGTTGTTCCCGGGCCACGGGCGGACTGGTTCGCGCCGGAGGCGGTGGGGGTGCTGGCGGGGCGCGGTTTCCGGGTGTCGTCCGCGAGCAACCGCATCGGGCTGCGGGCGGACGGGCCGGGGCTGCCACGGGTCCGGGGCGGTGAGCTGCCGAGTGAGGGGCTGGTGCGGGGGGCTGTGCAGGTGCCGCCGGACGGGCGGCCGGTCGTCTTCCTGGCCGACCACCCCACGACGGGGGGCTACCCCGTCATCGGCGTCGTCCCCGGCCCGTCCCTCCCGGGCGCGGCCCAGTCCCCACCGGGGACGCCGATCCGGTTCGTGGTGCGGCGGGGGTGACCGGGCGGCCGTGGGGGCGCCCCCGCGCGCCCTCCCGACCGTTCCGCGAGGACCTCGCGGTAGTGGTCGAGGAGCTGGTCGCCGATCGCGGTCCAGGTGCGGGTCAGAACCGTGGCGCGCCCTGCGCGCCCGTAGGCGTCGCGGGTGCCGCGCGCGGCCTCGAGCGTGAGGACCGCGTCGACGAGGGCCTCGGGGTCGCGGGGGCGGACGAGCAGGCCCGTGCGGGCGTGGTCGATGAGGTCGAGGGGGCCGCCCACCGCCGGCGCGATGACCGGGACGCCGCTGGCCTGGGCCTCCTGGATGGTCTGGCAGAACGTCTCCTGGGGGCCGGTGTGGACGAAGACGTCCAGCGAGGCGAAGACCCGGGCGAGTTCGTCGCCGGTGCGGGTGCCGAGGAAGCGCGCCCCGGGCAGCAGGGAACGCAGCCGTGCCGCGTGCGGGCCGTCGCCCGCGATGACGACGCGGACGCCGGGCAGGGCGCAGACGGGGGCCAGTAATTCCACGCGCTTCTCGGGCGCGAGCCGCCCCACGTAGCCGACGATCAGCTCGCCGCCCGGCGCGAGCGCGCGCCGCAGTTCCAGGTCGCGGCGGGCGGGGTGGAAGCGCTCGGAGTCCACGCCGCGCCGCCACAGCCGGATCCGGGGCACCCCGTGCGCCACCAGGTCGCGGACGGCCGCGGCGGAGGGCGCGAGGGTGCGGTCGGCCGCGCCGTGGATGGCGCGCAGCCGGTGCCAGGCGTAGGTCTCGCCCGCGCCGACGTAGGTCCGGGCGTAGCCGGCGAGGTCGGTCTGGTAGACGGCGACGGCCGGGGTCCCGAGGCGCCCGGCGGCGCGCAGGGCGCGGGCGCCGAGGACGAACGGGCTCGCGAGGTGGACGACGTCGGGCCGGTGGGCGCCGATCGCGGCGGCCAGCCGCCGGCCCGGCAGCGCGACGCGGACCTCCGCGTAGCCGGGCAGCGCGACGGACCGTACGCGGACGACCGGGCAGGGGGCGGACGCGCCGGCCCCGGGCTCGGTGCCCCGGGGCGCGGCGGGGGCCACGACCAGCGGTTCGTGGCCGCGCAGCACGAGGTGCCGGGCGGTCTGCCAGGCGCAGTGCGCGACGCCGTTGACGTCGGGCGGAAACGATTCGGTGACGATGACGACACGCATACGGCTGTTGTCGGCGTTCCGCACGCCCGACGGGCCACGTGGATCTTTCCGCCCGGGAAACGTCCCGTGAGCGTCAGGTCGGTCCCTCAGTCCATGCCGCGGACGATGTGGGACTCGGCGGCCTCCGCGCCCTCCGGATCGTCCTCGGCGGGCGGGGGTGCCGCCTTGTCCGGGGCGTCGGGGATCGTGCGGGCGCGCGTGCGCTCCTCGGTTCCTGCGGACTCTTCCACGGTTGGGTCGCCTCCCCCTGCCGTTCGGTTCTGACCCGTAAGCCTTCCCCCTTCCCTCACTCGATACACCGCCCATTTAGGTGAATTAAAGGGTAATTGGGGTAAAATGGCACCAGTCCGAACCCACAGGGAAAGAAGGTGGCTGACGTGACCGCCCCTACGTCGCCCCGGATCGAAACCCACCCCGACATCCTGGCGCTGCGCGCCCACTCCGAGGAGACGACGGCGACTCCCGCCGCCCAGGCCGTCGAGGCCCTCGCGCTCCTCAGCGGCGTGTATCTGGCCGCCTCGCCATGGATCGTGGGCTTCAGCTTCGCCACCAACCTGGCCATCAACAATCTGATCGTGGGCATAGCCTTCGCATGCCTGGTCGGAGGCTTTGGCTCCGCCTATGAACGCACCCACGCCATGAGCTGGGCAGCCGTCGGTCTGGCCGTCTGGACGATCGTCTCCCCATGGGTCGTCGCAGGCCACACCCTCGTCACCGCCTTCATCACCCGCGCCGTCGTCAGCAATGTCGTCATCGGCGTCGTGTGCTGCCTGGTCGCCCTCGCCTGCGCCCGCATGGGCCTCGCCAGGGGCGCTCCCGGCAAGGACACCCTCGGCAGGGGCACCGCGGGAGGCCGCCGCTGACCCCCGCCCTTCCCCCTCGTCCTCGACGCCCCGCCGCCCGCTCGCCCGGACGGCGGGGCCGTCGTCATTCGCCCTGCCGGTCGGGCCCGGTGACGGCGGGCGCGGCGGCGGGCGCGGCCGTCTCTCCGCCGGGGCGCACGCCCTCGCCGCGCTCCCCCGCCTCGCCCATGACGCCCCCACCCGTGACGGCCTCGCCCGAGACGGCCCACCCCGACGGCCCGTCGAGGGCCCGCCTCGCCCGCTTGCGCAGCTCGGTGTTCATGTCTCTGCGAATCCGTCGGATGATCTGATCCATATCTGGCATACGGGGGACGCTAGAACCCGCCCGGCGGCAACATCCCGCAGGCCAGGGCGTATTCACCCGCTCGGATGAATACTCAGGTGATCTTCCGGGGTCGTGGCTACGGCGGGCGGGAACGGGCAATGCTCCCCTCCCCCGATCGGCCCACGGATCCCAAGAGGTGCCAGGCGATGACGACCGTACGCGCAGCCACTCGTGAGCTGTTGCGGTCCCGCGGAGCGACGACGGTGTTCGGCAACCCGGGCTCCACGGAGCTCCCCTTCCTCCAGGACTTCCCCGAGGACTTCCGGTACGTCCTCGGTCTGCAGGAGGCCGTGGTCGTGGGGATGGCCGACGGCCACGCCCAGGCCACCGGGCGCACGGCCCTGGTCAATCTCCGCTCCGCGTCCGGGGTGGGCAACGCCATGGGGGCGATCGTCACGGCGGCCGCCAACCGCACGCCGATGGTGGTGACGGCGGGGCAGCAGGTGCGGGCCATGATGACCATGGAGGCGCTGCTGACCAACGTCGACGCCACCCTCCTGCCGCGCCCCGCCGTGAAGTGGGCCTACGAGCCGCCGCGCCCCCAGGACGTGCCGGCCGCGCTCGCCCGGGCGTTCCACATCGCCGAGAGCGCGCCGCGCGGCCCGGTGTTCCTCTCCCTCCCGATGGACGACTTCGACGTGGAGCTCGACGCGGCCGAGGCCCGGGCCGCCCGGCACGCCGCCGCCCGTCGGGTCGGCGGGGCCGCCCGGGCGGACCGCGCCGAGGTCGAGGCGCTCGCCCGCAAGCTGATGACGGCGGTCGATCCCGTGCTGGTGACGGGTGGCGCGGTGGACGCGGAGGGGGCCTGGGACGCCGTCGTGGCGCTCGCCGAGCGGCGCGGGCTGCCGGTGTGGGCTTCGCCGGTCGAGGGGCGCGTGGGCTTCCCGGAGAGCCACCCGCTCTACCGGGGCGTCCTGCCCCCGGCCATCGGGCCGCTGGCGCAGACCCTCGCCGGGCACGACCTGGTCCTGGTGGCCGGCGCGCCCGTCTTCCGCTACCACCCTTACGTCCCCGGCCCGTTGCTCCCCGAGGGCACCGCGCTGACGCTGCTCACCAGCGACCCCGGCGAGGCCGCCCGGGCACCCGTCGGCGACGCGCTGGTGGCGGGGCTGCGGCCCACCCTTGAGCTGCTGTGCGAGCTGGTGGACAAGCGGGGGGACGACGAGGCCGCGCACCGCGCCGACGACACCCCCGTCGAGATCCCGGAGGCCGACGGGGAGCCGATGTCGGCGTCCATCGCGCTCGCCGCCATCGCCGGCGCGGCCCCCGCCGACACCGTGTGGGTCCATGACTCGCCCTCCACCGTCCAGGCGTTCCGCGACCACGTCCGCGTCGACCGGCCCGGCTCCTTCCTGGCGGCGACGGGCGGCGGGCCGGGCTTCGGCCTGGCGGCCGCCGTCGGGGCGCGGCTCGGCCGCCCCGAGCGGCCGGTGGGGGCGCTGGTGGGCGACGGCTCCGCGCAGTACGCCATCACCGCGCTGTGGACGGCCGCCGCCTACCGGGTGCCCGTCACGTTCGTGGTCCCCGCCAACCGCGAGTACGCGGTCCTGAAGTCGTTCGGCCGCTTCGCGAACGCCCCGGACGTCCCCGGGCTCGATCTGTGCGCGCTGGCGCGCGGCTACGGGGTGCCCGCGCACCGGGCGACGGACCCCGCCCACCTCGCGGAGCTGGTCGGCGCCGCCACGGCCCGCCCGGACGGTCCCGTCCTGATCGAGGCCCCGGTGACCACCGTGCCGCCCGTCCTCTGACACGTCCCGCTCCTGGTGCCGCGCGCGGCGGCGTCCGTCCGCGCGCGGCCGCTCCACCACGTCTTCCACCGGCCCCCCACCGCATGGAGCTGCATCATGCCCGTTTCCGTGACAAGTCCCCCGGAGAGCACCTCGCCGCCCACCGCCCTCACCGAGCCGGGGGAGGTATCGGCGTGACCCGGACGAGCGAGACCTCCGCCACCACGGCCGTCCAGGACCCGGCGGGCACCGCCCTGCCGGTCGCCTCCCGGAGCGAGAACCTGCGGCTGACGCTGGGCTACTTCCTGCCCGACTACCTCCGGGGCGTCTTCCGCCCCCGGCCGCGCGTCGCCCGGCTCGTGGCCCGGCTGGACCACGGCCGGCGCGGCGCGGAGCTGATGCGCGCCCTGCGCCGGCGGCACGGGAAGGGACCGGTCGTGGTGCGCGGCACCTCGGGCCCCACGCTGCTGGTGCTGGACGCCGAGGACGCCCGGCAGGTGCTGGCCGGGCCGGTGGAGATCTACGCGGTGGACACCTGGGAGAAGGTGAGCGGCTTCGCCGCCGTGCAGCCCGAGGCGCTGATCGCCTCGCACGGCCGGCAGCGCACGGCCCGGCGCGCCTTCAACGACGCGGTGCTGGACGCGGGCTGCCCGGCGCACCGGCTCGCGGGACACTTCCTGCGGGTGGTGGGCGAGGAGGCGCGGGCGCTGCTGGGCCCGGAGGCGGAGGCCGGGCTGCCGGCCGACCGGGTGCGCGAGCGCCTCGACCGGGTGGGGCGGCGCTGTTTCCTGGGCGACGCGGCCGCCGACGACCTGGAGTTCTCCCGGCTGCTGGACGAACTGCTGGCCGAGGCCAACTGGATGGGCGCCCGCCGCTGGCGGACGGCGCGCACCCGTCGGCTGCGGCGCCGGATGATGCAGCGGCAGGCCCGCTACCTGTGCGACGCCGATCCGCGCAGCCTCGGCGGGCTGTTCCGGACCGTGCCCCGGGGCCCGGAGACGGCTCCCGAGGGGCAGGTCGCGCACTGGTTCATGGCGCTGGCCCCGTTGCGGGCGGCGGTGGTGCAGACGCTGGCCCTGCTCGCGACCCACCCCGCGCACTACCGGCGGGCCGCCGAGGAGGTGCGGGACGCGGACCGGGCGCACGGCGCCCATACGGTGCCCGGGTATCTGGCGATGCCCTATCTGCGGGCCTGTGTGCTGGAGGCGACGCGGCTGTGGCCGCCGGTGCCGAACCTGACGCGGCGCACCACCGCCGAGACCCGCTGGCGGTCGGCGGTGGCCCCGGGCGGCGTCAACGTGCTGGTGCCCGCCGCGTTCCACGCGCGGGACGCGGAGCGCGTCGACCACGCGCACCGGTTCGCGCCCGAGAAGTGGCTGGACGGCACGGCCGAGCGGGACTGGGCGGTCAGCCCGTTCGGCCGGGGCGAGGCGCGGTGCAGCGGCATGGAGCTGGCGCTGCTGCTGGCCACGGGGTTCGTCGCCGAGTTCCTGCGCGGCGGCGAGCTGGCCGTGGCCGGGGTGCGGCTGGGGCCCAAGCGGCCACTGCCGTACGCCTTCGACGCGACGCGGCTGCGCGTCGGCTACCGCCCCTACCGGACGCCGGAGGGGTCGTGACGGCCGTGGCCGCCGGCCCGGCGCCGACACGACGGGGGGCGTGTACGCCGAACCCGGGCCGCGCGGCTCCGCGTTCGACGACGCGGCGGTGAAGAGACCCCGGGCCGGGGGAGTGCGGGATCCCCCCGGCCCGGAGCGTGTCAGCGGCCGGCGGCCACGGGCTGCCGGCCGGTGCCGTGGTCGCCGCTCTCCAGGGCCTCGGCCGTGGCGTACCAGCGCTCCTCGCGCAGCTCCGCCAGGCCGTGGCCGGCGAGACCGGTGACGTGCTTGAGGATGGTGCGCGCCTGATAGCCCACGGCGACGCACAGTTCGTCGACGGAGGCGCCCTCGGCGCCGCGGGCCAGCAGCCCGTCCCAGGTGCGTGCCTCATGGCGGCCGAGCTCGGGGACCGCCCTCGGCCGCGCCTCCGCGCGCGGCTCGGCGCGTACTTCCGTGCGTGGCTCGGGGCGTGTCTCCGCCCGGTGCTCGGCCCGGTGTTCCGGCCTCGGTCCGGGCCGGGCGGCGGGGCGGGTGAGACCCACCGGGCGCGGCGTGCGGTTGACCCTGCGGTGTCGGCGGCCCTTCTGGCGCTTGCTCATGGCTGAACCACTGCTCCGTCCTGCGTCGTCGATCCTGCGGTGCCGGTGCGTCAACCCGCCGCGACACCACCCGGTTACGTCCCTTCCACTAAGTGTGCGCGACATCACGCACCGTGACCCCGGATGGCGGTGCAGGAGTTGCGTCCCGTCGGTTATGTGAGGCTTGGGGCGTGCGCATCTTGATAGTCGAGGACGAGACGGGTCTCGCGGACACCCTGCGACGGGGGCTGGCCGCCGAGGGGCATTGGGCGGACGTCGTCCACGACGGGCACCGGGGCCTGGAGGCCGCCCTGGCCGGTCCGTACGACGTGATCATCCTGGATGTGATGCTGCCGGGCCTCGACGGCTACGAGGTCTGCGGGCGGCTGCGCCGGCTGGGCGTGTGGACGCCGGTGCTGATGCTGACGGCGAGGGACGGCGAGTACGACGAGGCGGAGGGGCTCGACGCGGGCGCCGACGACTATCTGACCAAGCCGTTCTCCTTCGTGGTGCTGCTCGCCCGGCTGCGGGCGCTGGGCCGCCGCCGGGGCGCGGCCGGCAGCCCCGTGCTGCGGGCCGGGGACCTGGAGCTGGACACGGCCGGGCGGCGCTGCCGCCGGGGCGGGCGGGAGATCGAGCTGACCGCGCGCGAGCTGGCCGTGCTGCGCTGCCTGATGGCCGCCGAGGGACAGGCGGTGGCCAAGCGGGACGTCCTCGACGAGGTGTGGGACTCCCCCGGCGGGACGGACCCCAACATCGTCGAGGTCTACGTCTCGTCGCTCCGCAGGAAGATCGACGCGCCGTTCGGCCGCCGGTCCATCCTGACCGTGCACGGCACCGGCTACCGCATGGCGCCCGACGGTGGCTGAGCCCCGCCCGCCGAGGTCCCCGCGTACCGTGCGCGGCCGCTGCGCGGCGGCGGCCGCGCTGGCGATGGCGCTGCTCCTCGCGGCGGGCGGGGCCTGGCTCTACACGGTCCTGCGCGCCAACCTGCTGGACAACGTGAGCGGCCGCACCGAGCTGGCCGCCCGCGAGGTGGCGGCCCGGGCGGACGCCGGGCCACTGCCCGCGCTGCTGCCCGCGCCCCGGGACGGCGTCGACGTCGTGCTCGTCCTCGACCCGCGCGGCACGGCGATCGCCACGACCCGCCCGTCGGCCGAGCCCCTGGCCCGCCGGTTCGCCGCGCTGCGCCCCGCGCCGGGTGCCGACACCGCCTCCACCGTGACCCGGGCCATGGGCGGCCAGCGCGGCGATCTGGTGGTCGTCCGCGCCACGTCGCCGGGCGCGGAGGAGCGCTACGTCTACGCGCTGACCGTCCTCAGCGACGTCGACGACGCCACCCACACCATCGCCATGGGGCTGCTCGCCGCCGCGCCCCTGCTGATCGCGCTGGCCGCCGGCCTCGGCTGGGCGGTCACCGGGCTGGCGCTGCGGCCGGTGACCCGGATCCGCACCGAGCTGGCGGCGGTGACCGCCAGCGAGCTGGACCGGCGGGTGCCGGAACCGCCGGCGGACGACGAGGTGGCCCGGCTGGCGCGGACCGTCAACGCCACCCTGGACCGGCTGGAGCAGGCGGTCGGCAGACAGCGGCAGTTCGTCGCCGACGCCTCCCACGAGCTGCGCAACCCCGTGGCCGCCGTGCGCTCCCAGCTGGAGGTCGCGCTGAGCGCGCCCGGCGGGCCGACACCGGAGTCGGTACGCGCGGCCCTGGCCGACACCGTGCGGCTCCAGCGCGTCGCGGCGGACCTGCTGCTGCTCGCCCGGTTCGACGCGCGCGTGCCCTCGGGCGCGACGGAACCCGTCGACCTGGCGCTGCTGGCCGCCGAGGAGGCCGCCCGCCGCCCCGCGCCCCGGGTGCCGGTGGCCGTGGACGCCCCCGCGCCGGTACCGCTGCGCGGCCGGGCGGCCCAGCTGGAGCGGCTGCTGGCCAACCTGGTGGACAACGCCCTGCGGCACGCCGCCTCGGAAGTCACCGTGCGGGCGTACGTCACCAAAGGGGAGGCGGGCCGGTGCGCGGTGCTGGAGGTGGCCGACGACGGACCGGGGATCCCGCCCGGGCAGCGGGAGCGGGTCTTCGAGCGGTTCGTGCGGCTGGACGCGGCGCGCGACCGGGAGAGCGGCGGCAGCGGGCTGGGGCTGGCCATCGCCCGGGAGATCGCGCGGGCGCACGGCGGGGACCTCCGGGCGGACTCGCGGGTGGACGGCGGCGCGCTCCTGGTGGCGCGCTTCCCGATGCCGGAGGCGGACGAACCGGCCGGGAAGCGCCGCTCGCGGGAGTTCTGAACGAGCCTTCAGGAATCTCAGGTTTCTTTCAGCACCCGCCGATCACCATGGCCGGTGTGACCGTGGAAACCGTACGAGCCACCGCGTACCGGCGTCGGCGCGCCGAGGCGCTGCTGCTGGGCCTCACCGTGCTCATCAGCTGTTTCGGCTATGTGTACACCGGGCTGGCGGCCACGGGGAGCGTGCCCGGCGGGCTGCCGGGGTTCGCGGGGAGCATGGTCTGCCTGGCGCTCGTGCCGCATCTGGCGGTGCGCCGCTGGGCCCCGTACGCCGATCCCCTGATCCTGCCGCTGGCGGTGCTGCTCTCCGCGTTCGGTCTGGTGCTGCTGTACCGGCTGGACCCGGCCTACCGCGCGCGCTACCACGCCGAGTCCACCGCCTCGGGACAGCTGATGTGGACGGTGATCGGGGTGGGGCTGTGCGTGCTGGTGGTGGCGCTGCTGCGCGACCATCGCCGGCTCCAGCGCTACATCTACCTGACGATGGCCGTGGCGCTGGTGTTGCTGATGGCGCCCGCGTTCTTCCCCGGGGACACCTACGGCGCCAAGCGGTGGATCTTCATCGGGCCGCTGTCCTTCCAGCCCGGCGAGTTCGTCAAGACCATGATCACGGTGTTCTTCGCGGGCTATCTGGTCATCCACCGCGACGCCCTGGCCCTGACCGGCCGCCGGGTGCTGGGCGTACGGCTGCCGCCGGGCCGGCAGCTGGGGCCGATCCTGACGGTGTGGGTGCTGAGCCTGCTGGTACTGGTCCTGGAGCGGGACCTGGGCACTTCGCTGATCTTCTTCGGGCTGTTCGTGGTGATGCTCTACGCGGCCACCGAGCGGACCAGCTGGGTGGTGTGCGGCGTGCTGATGGCCGTCGTGGGCGCGGGGGTGGTCGGTTCGCTGGAGCCCCACGTCAAGGGCCGGGTCGACGCCTGGCTCCACCCCTTCGGGGCGTTCGAGCCGGGCAGTACGTTCTCCCCGCAGGCCGCGCAGGCGCTGTTCGGCTTCGGCAGCGGCGGCGTCACGGGCGCGGGCCTGGGCCGGGGCCACCCGGAGCTGATCGGCTTCGCGGGGCGCAGCGACTTCATCCTCACGACGGTCGGGGAGGACCTGGGGATGGCCGGCACGATGTTCGTCCTCGTCCTCTACGCCCTGCTGGCGCAGCGGGGCCTGAGCACGGCGCTGCGCTCGGCCGACCCGTTCGGCAAGCTGCTGTCGGTGGGCCTGGCGGCGGCGCTGGCGCTACAGGTGTTCGTGGTGGCGGGCGGGGTGATGGGGCTGATCCCGCTGACCGGCAAGGCGCTGCCGTTCCTGGCGAAGAGCGGTTCGTCGCTGGTGGCGAACTGGCTGATGGTGGCGCTGCTGATCAGGATCAGCGACAACGCCGGCAAGGAAGCGAAGCCGGATTCCTGACCTGCGCCGGGGGCGGCCGCGGCGCACGATGAAGGCATGCTGCTGATCGACGTGGCGCGGGCGTCGGAGGAGATCGCGGCGACCCGTTCCCGGTCGGCGAAGACCGCCGTGCTGGCCGGGGTGTTCCGGGCCGCCGGCCCGGACGAGGCGCCGGTGGTGATCCCGTATCTGGCGGGGCGGCTGCCGCAGCGCAGGACCGGGGTCGGCTGGAGCACGCTGCGCGACCTGCCCGCCCCGGCCGCCGTGCCCTCGCTGACCGTGGGGGACGTGGACCGGGCGCTGACGGCGATCGCCGCCGTCGCGGGCAAGGGCGCGCGGACCGAGCGCAAGCGGCTGCTGGACGGGCTGCTGGGGGCGGCGACGGAACGGGAGCAGCACTTCCTGCTGCGGCTGATCGGCGGCGAACTGCGGCAGGGCGCGCTGGACGCGCTGGCCGTGGAGGGGCTCGCGGCCGCGGCGGGGGCGGCGCCCGAGGAGGTGCGGCGGGCGGTGATGCTCGGCGGCTCGCTGGGCGCGGTGGCCCGGGCGCTGCTGGCCGGGGGCCCGGCGGCGCTGGCGGAGTTCCGGCTGGAGGTGGGGCGGCCGGTGCTGCCGATGCTGGCGCGGAGCGCGAAGAACGTCGACGAGGCGCTGGACCGGCTGGGGCCGTGCGCGGTGGAGGAGAAGCTCGACGGGGTCCGGGTGCAGGTGCACCGCGACGGCGAGGACGTACGCGTCTTCACCCGCACGCTGGACGAGATCACCGGGCGGCTGCCGGAACTGGTGGGGGCCGCGCTGGAATTGCCGGTGTCGTCGGTGGTCCTGGACGGCGAGGCCGTCGCCCTGGACGCGACGGGCCGCCCCCACGCGTTCCAGGACGTCGCGAGCCGGATCGGGACGCGGACGGCCGGCGCGGGGTCGGCGCTTCCGTTGTCGGCGGTCTTCTTCGACGTGCTGGCCGTCGAGGGCAGAGAACTGCTGTCACTGCCGACGGCCGAACGTCACGCCGTGCTGGCGCAGGCGGTGCCCGAGCCCTTGCGGGTGCGGCGGCTGGTGGTGGCGGACCCCTCGGACGCGGCCACCCGGACCGCGGCCCGGGACTTCGCGGAGGAGACCCTGCGGCGCGGCCACGAGGGCGTGATGCTCAAGTCCCTGGACGCCGGGTACGTGGCGGGCCGCCGGGGCGCGGCATGGCTGAAGGTGAAGCCGGTGCACACGCTGGACCTGGTGGTCCTCGCGGCCGAGTGGGGACACGGGCGGCGCCGGGGCTTCCTGTCCAACCTCCACCTCGGCGCCCGCCGCCCGGACGGCTCGTTCGCCATGCTGGGCAAGACGTTCAAGGGGCTGACGGACGAGATGCTGGCCTGGCAGACGGACCGGCTGCGGTCCCTGGCGGTGAGCGACGACGGGTTCGCGGTGTGGGTACGGCCGGAGTTGGTGGTGGAGATCGCGTTCGACGGGTTGCAGCGGTCTCCGCGATATCCGGAGGGCGTGGCGTTGAGATTCGCGCGGGTCGTGCGGTATCGGGAGGACAAGGGGGCGGAGGAGGCGGACACGGTGGAGACGGTGCTGGGGTTCCTCCCCTGACCCGCGACCCATCGGCGACCCTCGACCCATCGGCCGCGCCGCCCAAGGGTGCTGAGGGACCGTCACCCCGCCCCCGCACCCTCGGCCGGCGCGCCCGGTCAGTTGCCCTGGAGAAGGTCCAGCATGTCCTGGCGGGCGAACATGGCCGCCGTGTCGACGGCCGAGGGCATGCCCGCGGCCGGGTCCGCGCCGTGGGCGACGAGGAGGCGGACGACCTCCGTCTCGCCCTTGAAGACCGCGCCCGCCAGCGGGGTCTGGCCCCGGTCGTTGGGGCGGTCCACGTCGGCGCCGCGCTCCAGGAGGGCGGTGACCGTGGCGGGGTGGCCGTGATACGCGGCGAGCATCACCAGCGAGTCGCCCCGGTCATTGGTGAGATTCACCGGAACTCCAGCATCCACATATGCGGCCAGGGTATCGGTGTCGCCGTGCCGCGCCAGGTCGAAGACCTTGGCCGCCAGCTGGAGCACCTCCGGGTCGTGCGCGGGCTCTTCGGATGCGGGTGTCGGCTCGGTCATATTTCGTCATCCTCCGTACGGGTGTATCCCCAGTTGCTTAAAAAATACTTTCTGTGAAGCTGGAGGAACTTGTGGTGACCGCCCCCAGTTCCCAGGAGATTCCCATGATCCTCTCCATCTCGGGCGTCGTACTGCTCGGTGTCGTCGTATTCCTGTTCTTCCGCAAGGACAACCTCAAGCCCTCGCACGGACTCGTCTGCGCGCTGTTCGGCTTCTACCTCGCGGGAACGGGCATCGCGCCGAGCATCAAGGCGGGCGGCGCGAGCCTGGCCAGCCTGCTGGGCGGCATCAAGTTCTAGGAGTCCGAGGAGAACGACGTGGGCCGGCGTGCACTCCCCCGCATCCCGACCGGGCCCGCCACGCCCTCGCCGGGCCGGGAGCTGGCGCGCGGCCTCGCCGACAACGCCCGGGACACCCTCTACCCGCTGCTCGTCGTCGCCCGCGGGCTGCGGTCGCTGGCCACCACGGGGCGCCACGGCTGGGGGCGCATGCCACGGGAGCGCCGCGGTCCCACCCTGCTGCTCGTGGCCTCGTGCCTGGCCATCGTGGCGCTCGTCCCCTACGGGCCGACCCTGGGCACGGCGGCCCTGCTGGCGGCGGGTGCCTGGGCGGGGCGCGACCGGGGCGGGGCGCGGGGGGCGGCGGCGGAGCCGGGCGAGGCGGAGAGCGGCCGGCTCCAGGCGCTCTACGAGGCGCTCGTGCCCTACTTCTCCGCCCCGCAGGACCCCAGGCCGCTCTACGCGCCCGGCGGCGACTGGCGGCAGGCGTTCGAGGAGTACGCGTTCGACGGCCTGGGCCGGCTGACCAGCCTCCGGCTGCGCTATCCCGGCTACTTCACCGACGGTGAGGAGGGCGCCCGGGCCAGGATCGAGCAGTTGCTGCACGTCAAGGCGGGCCGGGGCCCGGAATACCGCTTCGACTGGGACGAGGCCGCCAACCGCCTCGTCCTGGGCGTCCTGCCCGTGCTGCCCACCGACGTCTGGGCCCAGCGCTTCGTGACCGCACCCGGCGAGACCGTGCTGGGCTTCACCGACCCGTCCGCCGTGCTGCGGACCGTGCCCGTGACGGCCGGCGAGGAGACGTACGACGCGCCGCCCGTCGTCTGGCGCACCGGCCCGCGCTCCACCGAGCCGCACCTGCTGACCCTCGGCCAGCCGTCGGCGGGGGTCACGACGCTGCTGCGCTCGGTCGTCCTGCAGGCGCTGCTCCACGGCGACGTGGTGGTCGTGGACGGCGGGGGCGCGGGCGAGTACGCCTGCCTGGAGGGGCGGGAGGGGGTACTGGCCGTCGAGTCCTCGCTGCCGGGCGCGCTCGCCGTCCTGGAGTGGGCCTCCCACGAGACGGAGCGGCGGCTGCTCGCCGCGGGGCGCGCCCGGCGGGAGGGGCGGGCCCTGCCCGCCGATGTGCGGCGCCCGCTGTGGATCGTCGTGGACCGGCCCGGGGCGCTGAGCCATCTCGCCGCGCGCGACGGGCGGCCCGATCCGCAGGATCTGCTCGCCGTTCCGCTGCGGCACGGGCGGACGGCGCAGGTCACCGTCGCGGTGGGGGAACAGCTGGAGGGCGTGGGGCGGCTCGCCGAGGCGGTCCTCGCCCACACCCGGGCCCGGGCGGTCCTGGGCGCGGTCGCCCCCGAACAGGTGACGGCCATCCTCGGCGCGCCCTCGCACACCACACCGGCCGACCACGTGCCGCCGGGGCGCGGCTACGCGCGCGTCGGCACGGGCCCGGTGCACCGGCTCCAGGTGCCGGCGACGCCGGACCCCTACGACGAGGAGACGGCCGACGCGCAGCGGCGGGCGGTGCTCGCGCTGCTGCCGCGACCGGCCGCGCCGTCACCCACGGGGTGAGCTCTCCCGTCCGTCACGCCACGAACGTGCGCGGCATCTCCACCGCCGCCGTCGCGCCGCTCGCCACCAGGCGGGCGGCTTCGGCGAGGCGGGTGGCGGCCTCTTCGGCGACGGCGCCGTTCACGGTGAAGGGCAGCCGGACGTAGCCCTCGAACGCTCCGTCGACGCCGAAGCGGGGGCCGGAGGGCACCCGGACGCCCAGGCGCTCGCCCGCCTCGGCGATGCGGGAGCCGGAGAGGCCGCCGGTGCGGACCCACAGGGTGAGGCCGCCGCGGGGGACGGTGAACTCCCAGTCGGGGAGGTGGCGTCGGACCGCCGCGACGAGCGCGTCGCGGTTCTCCCGCGTCTGGACGCGCTTGATGTCGATGGACTCGCCCCAGCCCCCGCTGTTGAGCAGCCAGGTGACGGCGAGCTGGTCGAGGACGGGCGTGCAGAGGTCGGCGTAGGCGCGGGCGGCGACCAGGGTGCGGATCACCTCGGGCGCGGCCCGCACCCAGCCGATGCGCAGGCCGCCCCAGAAGGACTTGCTGGCCGAGCCGACGGTGATGACGGCGTTGCCCGCGGGGTCGAAGGCGCAGACGGGACGCGGCAGTTCGAGGTCCGGGTCGAGCGCGAGCTCGGACATGGTCTCGTCGGCGACCAGCAGGGTGCCGGCGGCCCGGCACGCCTCGACCAGCTCCCGGCGCTGCTCCTCGGGGGCGAGGGCGCCGGTGGGGTTCTGGAAGTCGGCGATGACGTAGGCCATGCGGGGCGCGGCGTCGCGCAGGACCTGGCGCCAGGCGGCCAGGTCCCAGCCGGCGAGGCCGCCGGCCATCGCCACGGGGACGAGCCGGACGCCGGCCTCGCGCATGAGCTGGAGGACGTTGGCGTACGAGGGGGACTCGACGGCGACCCGCTCGCCGCGCCCCGCCATCAGCCGGCAGATCGCGGCGACGGCGCCCATCGCACCGGTGGTGACCATGATCTGCTCGGGCATGGTGGGGATGCCGCGGGCCGTGTAGCGGTCGGCGAGGGCCTGGCGGAGGGCCGGCAGGCCGGCCGGGTAGTCGCCGTGGGTGTGGGCGTAGGGCGGCAGCTCCTCCAGGGCGCCCTGGACGGCGCGGGTGAGCCAGGGCTCGGGGGCGGTGAGGGCGGCGCAGCCGAGGTCGATGACGGAGCCGGCGGCCTCGGGCGGCAGCGGGTCCAGGCCCCTGGTGGGCAGCGGGTTCCCGGCGGGCACCGCGGTCCAGCTGCCGGCGCCGCGCCGGGACTCCAGGAAGCCCTCGGCGCGCAGGGCCTCGTAGGCGGCGGCGACGGTGGTTCGGCTGACGGAGAGGGCGGTGGCCAGTTCGCGCTCGGCGGGCAGCCGCGCGGCCACGGGGACGTGGCCCTCCAGGACGAGGAGCCGGACGCGGTCGGCCAGGGACCGGTAGGCGGGGGTGCGCCGGCCGCCGAGCGGTGTCACGGTGTCGCGGGCGTGGGGCGAGCCGAGGAGGCGGGCCAGCTGCGGCGCCCCCACCGAAGAGGTCCACTGGGTCATCTGGTGCAGTCCACCTTTCCGGGATTGGCTATGGATCAATGTTCGATCCAGTCCACAGACTGTCACGTCAAGGCCACTCGCACCACCACAGGGGGGTACCTCTTGTCCGCGCCCGTTTCCGCGCCGTCCCGGAGTCCGGGGCTGGCCCGCCGTCTCGTCCAGCTGTACTGCGGGCTCGTGCTGTACGGGGTGAGCTGCGCGCTGCAGCTGCGCGCCGGGCTGGGGCTGGCCCCCTGGGACGTCCTCAACCAGGGCGTGGCGCGGCACACGGGCCTGTCGATCGGCACGGTGGTGATCGCCATCGGCGCCCTGGTGCTGCTGCTGTGGATCCCGCTGCGGCAGCGCCCGGGGCTGGGCACGGTCTCCAATGTGCTGATGATCGGCCTGGTGATGGACGCCACGCTGAGCGTGACGCCCACCCCTCATTCCCTGTGGATACGGATTCCGCTGCTGCTGTTCTCGGTGGCGCTGTGCGCGGTGGCCACGGGCCTGTACATCACGCCGCGCTTCGGCGCGGGCCCTCGCGACGGGCTGATGACGGGGCTGCACCGCAGGACGGGCCGGTCGGTGCGGCTGGTGCGGACCCTGATCGAGGTGGCCGTGCTCGCGACCGGCTTCGCGCTGGGCGGTTCGGTGGGCGTCGGCACGGTGCTCTTCGCGGTGGGGATCGGGCCCATGGCCCAGTTCTTCCTGCGCTTCTTCGCCCCCGCGGAACGGCGGCCGACGGTACCCGTGGCGCGCTCCGCGGCGGTACCGGAGACCCCGAATCCGGCCAGGTCCACCCAGGACGCACCGGACCCGGTTTAGGCGCGAAACCGGCGGGCCGGTAGTGTACGCCTTCGACCCGCCGGACGGACCGTTACTGCGCGCTCAAGTAGCAACAGCACAGGGTGACATCTATTGCCAGATGTGACAAAACGGGCGCTGGTGGGTACAACAAGGGGCGGCACGACGGGCGACGCATGTCCCTCAACGGGGAATCTTCACCGCCGACCGGACGTTGACCGGATGACGACGACAGCGACACCTGTCCTGTGGGCGACAAGCCCGGGAGGCACGAATTCATGAGTGAGCGAGCTCTCCGCGGCACGCGACTTGTGGTGACCAGCTACGAGACCGACCGCGGCATCGATCTGGCCCCGCGCCAGGCGGTGGAGTACGCATGCCCGAACGGCCATCGATTTGAGATGCCGTTCTCGGTAGAGGCGGAGATTCCGCCGGAGTGGGAGTGCAAGGCGTGCGGCGCCGTGGCACTCCTGGTGGACGGCGACGGTCCCGAGGAGAAGAAGGGCAAGCCTGCGCGCACGCACTGGGACATGCTCATGGAGCGGCGCACCCGCGAGGAGCTGGAGGAGGTACTGGCCGAGAGGCTGGCCGTCCTGCGCTCCGGCGCCATGAACATCGCCGTGCATCCTCGGGACACGCGCAAGTCCGCCTGACGGCGGTCTCCGCGCGTTTCCATCGCACGACCGATTGCACGACCAAGGGCCCGGGCCACTGCGAAAGCAGTGGCCCGGGCCCTTTCATGCCCTTAGGCGGCCGAAGTCCGGTGCGGCGATACGGCTGCGGGCCGTCCGTGGCTGGTCGCGCCCACGCGGCGGAGCCGCATGATGTTGCGGTCCCGCGCCCCTTCGGGGCGCCCACTCAGCGGAGCGCTAGCGCGGCAGCTGGGGGTCGTCCGGGCGGGGGGCCGGCGGCCGGTCCTCGCGGACGACCTCGCCCTGGACGACCTTGCCGTCGGGCTGCCGCATCCTGGCCCGCTGGGCCTGCTGGAAGGCGTCCCCGAGCGTGCCGGGCGCCGCCTGCGCCGCGTAGCCGGTGAGCTTCCGCTCGGCGGTCCTGCGGATCAGCGCCCTCGTCGGCGGGAAGAGACAGAGCAGCCCGGCCACGTCGGAGATCAGCCCCGGCACCATGAGCAGCAGCCCGCCCAGCATCGTCAGGCCGTTCCCGCCGCCCTCGCCGTTCTGCGAGGACTGCGAGGACTGCTGGGCCGTCGGGGCCGCGCCCTGCTGGAACGAGCCGCTGAGCCGCTGCCAGGCCCGCCGCCCGGCCCGCTTGATCACATACGCGCCGGCGATCACTCCCCCGGCCAGCAGGGCGAACACGGTGAGCCCGCCCGCCGCGCCCGCCACCAGCACCAGCAGCCAGATCTCCAGCACCGCCCACACGGCCACCCCGAGGGGAACGAGCCTGCGGGCCCGGCCGCGCCCCGGCGGCCGGCTGTTCAACGTCTGCTGCTGCTCCTGCTGCGCTCCGAACGTCATGCCTCAAGTGTGCCCGGACGGCGGACGAACGGCCGGAGCGCGTTTATGGATCCCTTACCGGGCCCGGCGGGACGGGCCGTCAGCGCTCCTTGCCGAGGGCCTTGGAGGTCGCCTTGGCGACCCGGGAGCCCACGCCCCAGGACGTGACCCGCCACAGCGCCTCCGCGACGATGTCGCGGCTCATCTTGCTGTCGCCCAGCTCGCGCTCGACGAAGGTGATGGGGACCTCCACCACGTGGAAGCCCGCCTTGACCGCGCGCCAGGCGAGGTCGACCTGGAAGCAGTAGCCCTGGGAGGCCACCTCCTCCATGCCCAGCCCCTCCAGGGTCTCCCGGCGGAAGGCCCGGTAGCCGCCGGTGACGTCGCGGATCGGCACGTCGAGCATGAGCCGGGAGTAGGTGGAGCCGCCCCGGGAGAGGAACTCGCGGGACTTCGGCCAGTTCACGACCCGGCCGCCGGGCACCCAGCGCGAGCCCAGCACCAGGTCGGCGCCCTTGAGCGCGGTGAGCAGCCGGGGGAGCTCCTCGGGCTGGTGGGAGCCGTCGGCGTCCATCTCCACGAGCACGCCGTAGCCGTTCTCCAGACCCCAGCGGAAGCCCGCGAGGTAGGCGGCGCCAAGCCCCTCCTTGCCCTGCCGGTGGAGCACCTTGACGTGCTCGTCCTCGGCGGCCAGCTCGTCGGCGAGCTTGCCGGTCCCGTCGGGGCTGTTGTCGTCCGCGACGAGGACGTGCGCCTCCGGCACGGCCTGGCGCACCCGGGCGACGATGGGCTTGATGTTCTCCGCCTCGTTGTAGGTCGGGATGATCACCAAGGTCGTGCCGAGCGGACCGAATCTCCGCTGACCACCGTCGTTCACTTCTGGCACTACTGGCCCTTCCGGTTCGAGGTCTCGTCCGCCCGTGCCCGACGGGAGGTCAGGACCGCCGCCGCGCAGGACAGAAGACCCACCATAGCGAGCGCCCATTCCGGGCCCGCACCGACGCGGTCGGCGACGGTCGTGGCGTCACGCAGGGGGATGCTCGCGGAGATCACATCACGGGTGAACTCCTCGCTCCGCCGGAGCACCCGCCCGTCGGGGGCGACGACCGCGCTGATGCCGCTCGTGGCGGCCGTCACCACGGCCCGGCCGTGCTCGACGGCCCGCAGCCGGCTCATGGCCAGCTGCTGCTCGGGCTGGCCGGTGCGGCCGTAGGTGGCGTTGTTGGTCTGGACGACCAGGGCGCGGGCGCCGGCGGCCACCGTGTCGTGGACGATCTCGTCGTAGGCGACCTCGAAGCAGATGACATCGCCGAGCCGGGCCGGGCCGACCTGCAGCACCCCGGTGCGGTCGCCCGGGTAGAAGTCGCGGGGGACGCGCTGGAGCCGGGTGATGACCTTGCTCAGCTGGGCCCGGAAGGGCACGTACTCGCCGAAGGGCACCGGGTGCTGCTTGGAGTAGGAGGCGCCGGGGCCGGTCACCGGGTCCCAGACGATGCCCTTGTTGTCGATGTAGCCGCTCTTGCCGGGGTGGTCGACGAGGGCGCCCACCAGGACGGGCACGCCCACGGCCCGCACGGCCTCCTGGATGCGGTCGTAGGCCTCGGCGTACTGGAAGGGGTCGAGGTCGGAGGAGTTCTCCGGCCAGATCACCAGGTCGGGCTTGGGGGCCTTGCCGGCCTTGATGTCCCGGGCCAGCTGGAGCGTGGCGTCGACGTGGTTGTTGAGCACCATCAGCGGGCGGCCGAGGAAGTCCATGCCGGGCTTCTCGACGTTGCCCTGGACGATCGCGATGTTCACGGTGTCGTCCGCCTTCGTGGGCACGGGCACCGCGTACCCCGCGAGCGCGACCACCGCGGCCGTCCCCAGCGCCCCGGCGGCGGGCAGCACGGCCCGTGCGCCCGGCAGGCCGCCCCGCAGCCGCCACGCGGCGAGCAGCGCGTACGCCAGCAGCCCGCCGGCCAGGGCCACCGCGAAGCTCACCAGCGGCGCCCCGCCCAGCGCGGCGAGCGGGGTGAAGGGGGAGCCGGTGTTGGCGAAGGCCAGCCGGCCCCAGGGGAAGCCGCCGAACGGCACCCGGTCCCGCGCCCACTCCTCGGCGATCCACAGGCACGCCCCCCACAGCGGCCACCCGGGCAGCCGGGAGGTCAGCGCGAGCCCGGCGCCGAGCACGGCCAGGAAGGCCGCCTGGAGGACCGACAGGCCCAGCACGGCGTCGTAGCCGACCACGTGCAGCCAGCGCAGCAGGAAGAAGAAGAACGGCAGCCCGAACGCGAAGCCCGTCCAGGCGCCCTGGCGGGCGGTGCGCCCCCGGGTCAGCACGGCGAGCGCGGCCACCGCGACCACCGACAGCGGCCACAGGCCGTACGGGGGGAAGGCGGCGGTGAGAGCGACGCCCGCGACGGCCGCGAGGGCGGTGCGCCGCGCCTCGCGGCGGGCGAGCCGGGCCAGACGGACGGCCCGGCCGGGGCGCGGCACGGGGGCCGGGGGCGGCGGGGCCAGGGTGGCTTCCGGTGTGGTTTCGGGACCCGAGGGCACGGTCGCTTCTTCCTGGAGCTGGCAGGGGTGTCAGCTGACGACCGTACCTCGGTCGGGGGCCCTCGCGGCCCCGAGGGGCGGGGGCACCGCCCCCGCGCACGGGTCGGAATGGGGGCCCGGTGTCCTTCGGGCCGACTTTCGGAACCGCCGGCTGCGGTCGGCCGAGAGCCGTTGTCTACTGAACGTCCGGGCCCCACCCGGGTCGCACCTGCCGGCCCGGCCGAACCGTCCCTCGCCCCCGTGCGCTGAGCCTGGCTCCCAGTGGCGGGGCGCCTTCCCGGCGCACCGCCCCATGGCCCAGCGGCGTTCGACGACTGCGTGGAGGTTCCCCGGTCGGACGTCCTTGGTGGACAGCGGAGAACCTACCGGCCGCCGCCCGCACTGTGTCAACACCCTCGCGACCTGCGTGTGTCGCCCAAATCAGCAGGTCAGTACGGCAGATGGCGCCCTGCGGGGGCGGCCCCGGGGACGTCGTTCGGCGGTACGTGGATCTTGGCGCGTCACCCGTTCGGGCGCGCGTGAACCGTCCGCCCGCCCACGACCGTCCGCAGGCACACCGGCAGCGGGGCGCCCGGGGTGAGGTCGGGCAGGCCGGGGGTGCCGGAGCGGGGATCCGTGGACCAGTTCGCCACCCGGCTGTCGGGCACCTGGACCACGAGGTCGCCGGCCTCCCAGACCGCGTAGTCCGCGGGCGCGCCCGGCACCAGGACACCCGCGTCGTCCCGGCCGATCGCCCGCCAGCCGCCGCGCGTGTGCGCGGTGAAGGCGGCCCGCACCGAGACGCGGTGGGACGGCGTGCGGTGGAAGGCGGCGGCCCGGACCGTGCCCCAGGGGTCGAGGGGGGTGACGGGGCTGTCGGAGCCCAGCGCGAGCGGGATCCCGGCGCGCAGCATGGCCGCGTACGGGTTGAGCGTCCGGGCCCGCTCGGGGCCCAGGCGCTCGGCGTACATGCCCTCCTCCCCGCCCCAGGCCGCGTCGAAGGCGGGCTGGACGGAGGCGGTGAGGGCGAGCTCGGCGAAGCCCGCGATCAGCTCGGGGGTGAGCATCTCGGCGTGCTCGACCCGGTGCCGGGCGGCACGGACGCGCTCCAGGCCCACCTTCTCGGCGGCCGCGCGCACGCCCTCGACGACGGCGGTGAGCGCGGCGTCGCCGATGGCGTGGAAACCGGCCTGGATCCCGGCCTCGGTGCAGGCCGCCACGTGGGCGGCGACGGCGGCGGCGTCCAGGTTGGCGCTGCCCGTGCCGCCGGGGCCGTCGGCGTACGGCTCGTGGAGGCAGGCCGTGTGCGAGCCGAGCGAGCCGTCCACGAACAGGTCGCCGGCGGCGCCGAGTGCGCCCAGCGCGCGGATCCGGCCGGCCTCCTCGGGGGTGGTGATCCGCTCGGCCCAGTAGCCGGTGACCCGGGGGCCGGGCTCCTCGGCGGCCAGCCGCAGCAGCCCGGTGAAGTCGTCCTCGGAGGAGATCAGCGGCCCGGCGCACTCGTGGACCGAGCCGATGCCCAGGGCGGCCGCGCGGGCGAGCGCGGCGCGCTGCGCCTCGGCGCGCTGGACGGGACCGACGGTGGCGTGCGCGACGGCGCGCACGGCGTGATGGGCGTCGCCCGTCAGCGGCGCGTCGGGCGCGAAGCCGGACAGCTCGCGGACACCGGGGACGAGGTCGAGGAGGGCGGTGGTGACGACGGCGGAGTGGACGTCGGCGCGCGTGAGGTACAGCGGCCGGTCGCCGGTGGCCTCGTCGAGCTCCCGGCGGGACGGGGGGCGGCGCCCGGGCCAGGCGCTGGCGTCCCAGCCGTGCCCGAGCAGCACCCGGTCGGCGGGGCGCGCGGCGGCGTACGCCCGCACCCGGTCCAGGGCGGCGGCGAGCGTGGGCACGCCGGTGAGGTCGAGGCCGGTGAGCGCGAGGCCGGTGGCGGTGGTGTGGACGTGGGCGTCGGTGAACGCGGGGGTGACGAGCGCGCCGCGCAGGTCGACGACCTCGTCGACGCCGTCGGCGAAGGAGTCGGCGGCGCCCTCGGAGCCGACCCAGGCGACGCTGTCCCCTTCGACGACCATGGCGGTCGCGAACGGATCCGCCGGACTGTAGACGGTGCCGTTGCGCAACAGGACGGAATGCGGCTTGCCGGGGCGCTCACTCATGACGCTTAGTCTCTCCCCTGACCCGCCCCTTCCCGTAACCGGGGCTCCGCCCCGGACCCCGGTCCGGGGGCGCCGGACGGGCTGCTGCGCGGTACAGGCTCACCCCACCCGCGGCGGCCGCGCCTCGTACGGCGTGGACAACACGATCGTCGTCCGCGTCGAGACCCCCGCCAGCGAGCGGATCCGCGCCAGCAGGTGCTCGAGCTCCAGCGGCGTGGCGACCCGCACCTTGAGGATGTAGTTCTCGTCGCCCGCCACGCTGTGGCACGCCTCGATCTCGGGGATCTCGGCGAGCCGGTCCGCGATGTCGTCGGGCGCGCTGGGATCGAAGGGCTTCACCGAGATGAAGGCGGTCAGGGGCAGCCCGACGGCCTCGGGGTCGACGACCGCCGCGTAGCCGCGGATGACGCCCCGTTGTTCGAGCCGGCGCACGCGCTGGTGCACCGCCGAGGTGGACAGGCCAGTGGCCTTGCCCAGGTCGGTGTAGCTCATCCGCCCGTCCTTGACGAGCAGCTCCACGATCTCTTTGTCCAACTCCTCCACGCGGGTCAACCTACTGGTTCATGGCGCGCCGGGCACAGTCGACGGCGCCACAGGCGCACGGAGCGTGTGACCAATGCCACAGACACGCACCCGTGTCCTCCCACGCGCGGCGATTACCCGCCTTGTCGTACGGGAAGTGCTTGCTGTGGCCGCGGCCGAGGTGCCCGGCCGGTCCATCCGAGGGGGAAAACACACCATGCCCAGCCTGGAACGCCTGGAAACCGACGGCGACGGCGGTCTGTACGAGGAGACCTACGAGATGTTCCGGGTGATGTGCCCGGACTGCGCGCGGCCCATCGCACTCCTCGCCGACGAGGACGTGCTTCCGGAGCACGCGCTGTGCCCGTCCCCGTGGGATCCGTTCGGGCTGACGGTCTGCCCGGGCTCGGGGCGCGGCGCGGAGGAGGCCCGTCCGGCCGACGAGTCGCAGGGCGCCCAGGACCTGGACGCGGCGCTGCTGTTGACGCTGCCGGAGAGCCTGGACTGGCGGACGCAGCCGTTCTCGCACATCGGGGGGCCGGGCTCGCGCCCGCTGCGGGTGCCGGAGCAGGGCGGCCGCCGCTCCTGACGGCGGATCGGCGCCGGGGCGGGCTGCTACGGTCGGAGCCTCGCGCGCCACGCGCGCGGGGCCCTACGACCCTTCAGGAGTCCGCGTGCCGCTGCCGATACCCCTCCACTGCCCGCGTTGCGGTGCCGCCGCCCAGGACTTCTCGGGCTGCGCGGCATGCCGGGAGGAGGGGATCGGCGCCAATCCGGTGCCGCCGCTCGCGGATCTGTCCGGGCTGTCCCTGGAGACGTACCCGGGCGGGCCGTGGGGCTGGCCCTCGGCGCTGTCCGCGCCCGTCGGCGACCCCGTCACGCTCGGGGAGGGCGGCACGCCGCTGGTGTCCCTGCCTGAGGGCGGGCCGGACGGGCTGTGGGTGAAGTACGAGGGCGCCAACCCGACCGGTTCACACAAGGACCGGGCGATGGCCGTGGGCGTCGCGGCGGCGCTGGCCGCCGGCGCGGACACGGTCGCGGCGGCCTCCTCGGGCAACGCGGGCGCGGCCGTCGCCGCGTACGCCGCCCGGGCGGGCCTGCGCTGCGTGGTGTTCACCACGGGCGAGGTCCCCGGGCCGCTGCGGGCGCAGATCGACGCGCTGGGCGCGGTGCGGGTCGTCCGGGACGGCACGGCCGCGCGGAACGCCGCGATGCGCGAGGCCGTCGAGCGGTTCGGCTGGTATCCGCTGACCAGTTACACCACTCCCGCCCCGGGCGGCAACGCCTACGCCAACGAGGGCTACAAGTCCGTCGCGTACGAGCTCGCCCGGGACGTCCCCGGTCTCCGCGAGGGCGCGGGGACCGTGGTGGTGCCCACCTGCCGGGCCGATCTGCTGTCCGGGATCGCCCGCGGCTTCCGGGAGCTGCGGGCCGCCGGGCTGGTGGCCGGCGCGCCCCGGCTGGTCGCGGCCGAACCGGCCGGCGCCGCCCCGTACACCGCGGCCCTGGCGCTCGCCGGACGGGCGGAGCAGGAGCGGGTGTCGGTGGACCCGTCGCCCTCCCCCGCGTTCTCGCTCGGCGAGAGCCGTCCGGTGTGGCAGGGGCTGGACGCGCTGTGGGGCGCGGACGGGACGGCGCTCGCCGTACCCACGGAGGAGTTCATGGCCGAGCACCGGACGCTGGGCGCGCGCGGGCTGTTCCTGGAGCCGTCGTCGGCGGTGGGCGTCGCGGCGGCCCGCCGCGTGCTGCGTCATGCCGCCGCGGGCGGCGGGCCGGTGGTCGTGATCGGCACGGCGACCGGGCTCAAGGACACGGCGAGTGTCGGCGGGCCGGCGGTCGAGGAGCGTGTGCCGGAACTTGCCGAGCTGCTCGGCTGAGCCGCTGAGCGCCGCGCGGTCGGCTGCGGGCCGGTTGTGGCCGGTCGCACAGTTCCCCGCGCCCCTTCGGGGCTCGCCCGTCAGTGCGACTCCGGCCCGGCAAGATGACGGGCCACCACCATCCGCTGGATCTGGTTCGTGCCCTCCACGATCTGCAGCGCCTTCGCCTCGCGCATGTACCGCTCCGCGGGGAAGTCCGCCGTGTAGCCGTAGCCGCCCATGAGCTGCACGGCGTCGGTGGTGACCCGCATCGCCGTGTCCGAGCAGAAGAGCTTGGCCATGGCGGCCTGCTTGGCGAAGGGCCGGCCCGTGTCGCGGAGGCGGGCGGCGGCGAGGTAGAGCGCGCGGCCCGCCTCGATCTGGGTGGCCATGTCGGCGAGCATGAACCGCAGGCCCTGGAAGTCGGCGACCGGGTGGCCGAACTGCCGTCGTTCCTTGGTGAAGGACAGCGCCTGGTCGAGGGCGGCCTGGGCGACGCCGACGGCGCAGGCGGCGATGCCGAGCCGCCCGGAGTCGAGGGCGGACAGGGCGATGGCGAAGCCCTGGCCCTCGTCGCCGAGGCGACGGGCGTCGGCGACCTCGACCCCGTCGAAGTGCAGCTGGGCGGTGGGTGAGCCCTTCATGCCCATCTTGCGCTCGGGGGGCGCCGCCGTCAGGCCCGGGGCGTCACCGGGCACCAGGAACGCGGTGATGCCGTGGGGGCCCTCGCCACCCGTGCGGGCCAGGACGGTGTAGAAGTCGGCGATGCCGCCGTGGGTGGTCCAGGCCTTGGTGCCCTCGATGGTCCAGGTGTCGCCGACACGGGTGGCGCGGGTGCGCAGGGCGGCGGCGTCGGAGCCGGCGGCCGGTTCGGAGAGGCAGTAGGCGCCCAGGAGTCCCCCGCCGAGCATGGCGGGCAGGTGGGTCCGCCGCTGCTCCTTGGTGCCGTAGCCGGCCAGGGCGTGGCAGGCGAGGGTGTGGACGCTGACGCCGAGGCCCACGGTGAGGCGGGCGGCGGCGAGCTCCTCCAGCACCTGGAGGTAGACCTCGTAGGGCTGGTCGCCGCCGCCGAACTCCTCGGCGTACGGCAGGGCGAGCAGGCCCGAGGCGGAGAGCAGTCCGAAGACCTCGCGCGGGAAGTGCCCGGCGTCCTCCTCCTCGGCGGCGGTGGGCGCGATCTCCCGCTGCGTCAGGTCCCGCACGAGCGAGATCAGGTCGCGGGACTCCTCGGTGGGCAGCTGACGCTCCACCGGCTGCGGTCCGTGATCGGTCATGGCGGCGGCTCCTCCCTGTCGGGCGCTGCGGCGAGAGCCGCCCGAGGGTGGGGGCGACGCTGCCGTGGGTGCCCAGCCGATGGTCCGGCGCCGGGTCCCGAGCTCGCGTGACCTGCGGCTGTGGCGGTTGGAGTATGCCCCTTCGCGGGCGCGACGTCACCGGTCGGCCAATCTTGCACAACTTGCCGGGAGCTTTGGTACGAACCATTGACCGTATTGGTCTAGTCCTCCTACGGTTTCCCCACTGTTCAACGCGTCCATGCCAAGAGCACGTTCCTCCCCCACCGAGGAGACCTCATGCCCAGACCGCACGGAATGCCCGGACCGCTCCGCGAGCGCGCCCGCACCTGGCTCACGGCGGTGGCCGCCGGGGCCGCCCTGCTCGCGGGCGGCCTCACCGCGAGCCCGGCCACGGCCGACGACACCACGGACACCTCCGCCGGCCGGCGCGTGGTCGGCTACTTCACCGACTGGGGCGTCTACGAACGCAATTACCATGTGAAGAACATCGAGACCTCCGGCTCCGCCGCGAAGCTCACCCACATCAACTACGCCTTCGGCAATGTCACCGGCGGCAAGTGCGCCATCGGCGACGCCTACGCCGACTACGACCGGTTCTACGACGCCGCCGGCAGCGTCGACGGCAAGGCCGACACCTGGGACGACGGCGCCCTGCGCGGCAACTTCAACCAGTTGCGCAAGCTCAAGAAGCTCCACCCGAACCTCAAGGTGGTCTGGTCCTTCGGCGGCTGGACCTGGTCCGGCGGCTTCGGCGAGGCGGCGAAGAACCCCGCCGCGTTCGCCGAGTCCTGTTACGGGCTGGTCAAGGACCCGCGCTGGGCCGATGTCTTCGACGGCATCGACATCGACTGGGAGTACCCCAACGCCTGCGGGCTGACCTGCGACACCAGCGGCCGCACCGCCTTCCGCGACGTCATGGCGGCGCTGCGCGCCAGGTTCGGGAGCAAGAGCCTGGTGACGGCGGCCATCACCGCCGACGCCTCCGCCGGCGGCAAGATCGACGCCGTCGACTACGCGGGCGCCGCCCGTTACGTCGACTGGTACAACCCCATGACCTACGACTACTTCGGCGCCTGGGAGGCCAAGGGCCCCACCGCCCCCCACTCGCCCCTGACGTCCTACAACGGCATCCCGAAGACCGGGTTCGACACGGACGCCACCCTCACCAAGCTCCAGTCGCTCGGCATCCCGTCGTCCAAGCTGCTGCTGGGCATCGGCTTCTACGGGCGCGGCTGGACCGGCGTCACCCAGTCCGCCCCCGGCGGCACGGCCACCGGGCCCGCGAAGGGCACCTATGAAGCCGGCTTCGAGGACTACCGGGTGCTCAAGAACACCTGCCCGGCCACCGGCACGGTCGGCGGCACCGCCTACGCCAAGTGCGGCAACGACTGGTGGAGCTACGACACCCCGTCGACCATCGCCGGGAAGATGGCGTACAAGAACCGGCAGAACCTGGGCGGCACGTTCTTCTGGGAGCTCAGCGGCGACACGGCCGACGGTGAGCTGATCAAGTCCATCAACTGAACCCCCGTCAACTGACCCCACCGAGAAGACGCCTCCCGTCCGGCAGTCCCGGACGGGAGGCGCTCGTCGTTCCTCACTCCGCCGGGAAGAGCCCCGGCTCGATCTCCGGCGGCGCCAGCGGCCGGGTGGCCAGCGAGGTGTCGGCCTTGGCGCGCTCGGCTGTCTCCCGGCACGTCAGGAACTCCACGTCGCCGTGCGACATGCCGTACTCGATCAGGGAGCGCAGCGCCTCCGCCCGGCCCGGACGACCGGTGAGGAAGGGGTGGTTGGTGAGCATGAACAGCGAGTTGTAGCGCCGCATCGCGTCCAGCTCGTACTTCCACATCGACAGCACCTTCTGCGGGTCCTCGATGAGGGACCCGATCTGCGGAGCCGGCAGGAACGCGTACTGCTCCCAGTCGTCCAGCGACCAGTGCGGGGGCAGTTCCACCACGTCGCCCCGCTCGGTGGGCACGTGGTAGGGGCGGTCGTCGTTCATCATCGACGAGTCGTAGGCCAGCCCGTACTCCGCGACCAGCGAGGCCGTCTGCCAGCTCGCCTCCCACAGCCCGGCCCGGTGGCCGTACACGGGCACGTCCTGCTTCTGGAAGACCTCCAGGGCGCGCTCGAAGTCGTTCCGTTCCTCGGCGAACGTCATCGACGTCGCCGGTACGTGGCTGTAGGAGTGGTGCGCCACCTCGTGGCCCGCCTCCACCACCTGCGCCACCAGATTCGGGCGGCGCTCGGCCACCCAGCCCGGGAAGAAGAACGTGGCGGGCACGCCGAGTTCGCGGAGAATTCCCAGGATGCGCGGCACGCCGACATCGGGGCCGAATGCCTGGTGGGTCATCGTCATCGCGTGCCGCGCGTACTTCTCGCCCATGGAGAGCACACCGGTCTCGGCGTCCACATCGAATGTGAGCGCCACCGCCGCGGCCTTTCCGGGGCCAAGCCAGGATGCAGTCATGAAAGGGACCCTAAACAGGGCGGGGGCCCTTCACAATGGACACTCGCACATGATCACGGCCCCTTCCGTGTAGATCTGTACAACTGCCCCCACCGGTACCCTGATGAGCGGCCTCGACCTGCGCCGATACGGTCCCAACGGAGCCCCTCACCACTCGGACGGGTAGCCGGGCGGCACTACCCGAAGAGGTAGTGGAAGCGGCTTCACCGCACCTCGTACAGTCATGGACGTCCCCGAGAAAAGCCCTCACGGAATGGCAGTGACAGTGATGGCATTACCCCCGACATCCCGGGTGCGGGCACAGCCCGAAGAATGCCCGGAGCGGGAATTCCGCGCGGCGGCCGGTAAATTCGCGTCCGGTGTCACGGTGGTCGCGACGAGAAATGGCGGCGAAGTGTTCGCCAAGACCGTCTCGGCATTCGGGTCGCTCTCCCTGGAGCCGCAGATGGTGTCCGTGTCCATCGGGCGGATGAGCCCGCTGGTGACGGCGGTCCTGGCCACCGAGGTCTTCGCGGTCAGCGTGCTCCGCGACGACCAGCAGCGCGTCTCCCGCCACTTCGCCACCCGAGGCAACGGCAGGGCCATCGGCTCCTTCCCGTCCGTGGCCACCGAATCGTTCGTCACCGGCGCCCCGGTCATCAGCGGATCCCTCAGCTATTTCGACTGCCGGCTGGAGAGCGTGGTGGGCGGCGGCGATCACGCCCTGCTGATCGGCCGGGTGGTCGCCACCGGCAGCGTCCCCGGCCGCCCGCTGGTCTACTTCGACGGCGGCTACCGGGAGATCGACGCGCCCGGCGCCACGACGGGCGTGCCCGCATGAGCCCGCTCACCGCCGCCTTCGACGACCGTGCCCGGCGCGTCCCGGAAGCCCCCGCCCTGATCTGGCGCGGCACGGCCGTCCCGTACGGCGAACTGGGCGCGCTCGCGGGCGTCTTCCAGGAGCGGCTGCGCCACCTGGGCGGCGACCGCGCGGCACCCGTGTGCGTACCCGCCCGCAGAACGCCGGAGACCCTGGCCCTGCTCGTGGCCGCGCTGCGCGACGGCCGCCCCGTGCTGCTGCCCTCCGCCGAGCTCGGCGCCGACACCCTGCGCGAGCTGACCGCCGGCGCGGGCATCGACCGCGTGCTGACCGCCGAACCCGCCTACGACGGGCCCGGCGGGCTCGGCGTCGAGACGGTCGTGCCCCGGGCGGACGCCCCGGCCGTCCCCGAGGGGACGGGCCTGCTGCTCACCACGTCCGGCTCCACCGGGACGCCCAAGGTGGTGCCCCTGCCGCTCGACGCCGTCGGCCGCTTCACCGCCTGGGCGGCGGAGCACTTCGGCCTCGGGCCGGACACGGCGGTGCTCAACTACGCGCCCCTCAACTTCGACCTGTGCCTCCTGGAGGTCTGGGCGACCCTGGCCGCCGGCGGCCGCGTGGTGCTCGTCGACCCGGACCGGGCCACCGATGGCGCGCACCTGCGCGAGCTGATCTCCGCCCATGACGTCCACCTCGTGCAGGGCGTGCCGCTGCTCTACCGGCTGCTCGCCGAGGGCGCGGACCCCGCGGAGCCGCTCAAGTCCGTGCGGCACGTCGTCCTCACCGGTGACGCGGTGCCGCCGCGGCTGCTCGCCCGGCTGCCGGGGCTCTTCCCGGACGCCTCCTTCGCCAATGTCTACGGCTGCACCGAGACCAACGACAGCCTGATCCTCGACGCCGGGCCGCTGCTGCCCGGCGATGTGGAGACGGCGGGCCCGCTGCCGCTCGGCAGACCGCTGCCGGGCGTCCGCGCCCTGGTCCTCGGGGAGGACGGGCAGCCGCTGGAGGGGCCCGGCACCGGCGAACTGCTGGTGCACACCCCCTTCCAGGCGCACGGCTACCTGGACCCCGCGCGCGGCGCCGACCGGTTCGTCCGCCGCGCCGACGCGGACGGGCCCCGGGTCTGGTTCCGCAGCGGGGACCTCGTCCGGCGGACCGCCGACGGCACCCTCCACCTGGTCGGGCGCACCGACTTCCAGGTCAAGGTGCGCGGCGTGCGGATCTCGCTGGAGGAGGTCGAGCAGACGCTGCTGGCCCACCCCGAGGTGGCGGACGCCGTGGTCGTCACCGTGCCCGACGAGGCGGCCGGCAAACGGCTCCAGGCCCTCGTGCGCCGCGTCCCCGGCTCCGCCCTCCACGTCCTCGCCCTGCGCGAGCACTGTGCCCGGCGGCTGGCCAGAACCGCGATACCCAGCGACATCCGCGTCGTCGACGCGTCCCTGCCGAAGGGCCCCACCGGAAAGAACGACCGCGCCGCCGTCGGCGACGTACGGCGGCTGAAGGGATAACAGGGCATGAACCGCCCCGCGGAAATCAAGCGCTTCCTGATCTCGGAGTTCCTGCCGGACCTGAGCGCCGATCAGCTCGATCCCGACTACGACCTGCTGGCGACGGGCGTGATCGACAGCCTTCAGGTGGTCCGGGTCGTCAACTGGGTCACCACCCGTTACGGCGTCCCGCTCGACCAGGTCGAGATCACCCCCGGCGACTTCCGTTCCGTGAACGCCATCGACGCGTTCGTCACCGCTTTCGAAGAGACGAGGAGCCACCATGTTCACGCGTGAGAAGGACAAGGTCCAGACCGTCGAGTGGGGGAACGGGCGCAGCAGCAGGCTGCTGACCGAGTCCGACGGCATGGGATTCACCGTGGCCGACACGCTCGTTCGCGCCGGCACCAAGTCCCGGCTGCAGTACCGCCGGCACCTGGAGGCCTGCTACTGCATCAGCGGCCGGGGCGAGGTGGTCAGCGCCGACGGCTCGAAGAGCCTGGCCATCGAGCCCGGCGTGCTCTACGCCCTCGACGAGCACGACGCCCACTTCCTCATCGCCGATCCCGACACCGATCTCCACCTGATCAGCGTCTTCAACCCGCCGCTGCGGGGCGACGAGGTGCACAGCCTCGACGAGAGCGGCTTCTCCCACTACTAGAGCGCCCGTGGACGGGAGGCCGGGCACTTCTCCCCTCCGGCCTCCCCGTCCGGACCACACCGAGAAGGTCGATACCTGATGCACTGGTCGGAAGATCAGCGAGAACTGCGGGCCGCGATCACGGCCCTGGGCGAACGGCTCGGCGAGGGGCACCTGGAGCGCGACCGCACGGGCGAGTTCTCGCACGACAACTGGAAGCTGCTGCGCGAGTCGGACCTGTTCCGGCTGCCCTTCGAGGAGCGCTGGGGCGGCCTGGGGCAGTCCCTCACCACCACCCTGTACGTCCTGGAGGGCCTCGGTCAGGCGTGCCGCGACGCGGGCCTGAGCTTCTCGGCGACCACGCACATGGTGAGCACCGGTGTGCCGATCCAGCGCTTCGGCTCGCCCGCGCTCAAGGAGCGGTTCCTGCCGGCGGTGTGCGCGGGTGAGGTGATCGGCGCCCACGCGATCTCCGAGCCGGAGGCCGGCTCGGACATGCTCTCCCTGCGCACCACGGGCCGGGTCGAGGACGGCCACCTCGTCCTCAACGGCGGCAAGGCGTTCGTCACCAACGGCCCCATAGCCGATGTGTTCGTCGTGTACGTCTCGACGGGCGAGCGCGGCAGCCCCTTCGGGATCACGGCCGTCATCGTCGAACGCGACCGCCCCGGCCTGACCGTGGGCGGTCCGATGGCGAAGATGGGCCTGCGCACCTCCCCGCTCTCCGAGCTGTTCTTCGACGACTGCCGGGTGCCCCTGGAGAACGTCATCGGCCGCGTCGGCACGGGCTTCGTCGTCTTCGACCACGTGATGAAGTGGGAGGTCCTGTGCTCCTTCGTCGTGAACGTCGGCGAGATGCGGGCCCGCCTGGAGCGCGTGGTCGAATACGCCCGCACCCGTGAGCAGTTCGGCAGGCCGATCGGCTCCCACCAGGCCGTGGCCCACCGGATCGCGCGCATGCGCGTCGCCACCGACACCGCCCGGACCGCCCTGTACGAGGCGGCGCGGAAGGTCGAGGCGGGCGAGGACGCCACGGTGGAGGTCGCCACCGCCAAGCTCCTGGCCAGCGAGGGCAATCTGGCCTCCGCCGTCGCGGCCGTGCAGACCTTCGGCGGCTACGGCTACATGGCCGAGTACGGCCTGGAGCAGGACCTGCGCAACGCCGTCGCCGGAACGATCTACTCGGGCACCACCGACATCCAGTACTCCCGCATCGCCACCACGATGGGTCTTTGAGGACGATGAGCACACCAGACTTCGCGGAACTTCTGCGTCCCACCGAATTCCTCGACCACGACTCCCCGGAGGTCCGCGACTTCGTCGCGCGGTCCGGGGCCCTTGAGGAGACCACCGCGGCCGGGAAGGCCGTCCGGCTCTACTACGCCGTGCGCGACGGCGTCGACTACGAGGTCTACGGCACCAGCCTGGAGCGCGCCGCGCTGCGGGCGAGCTCGGTGGCCCGCGCCGGAAAGGGCTTCTGCCTCCACAAGTCCGTGCTCTACGCGGCGGCGGTCCGCTCGGTCGGCGTCCCCAGCCGGCTGGTCTACGCGGACGTGCGCAACCACCTGGCCTCGGAGCGGCTGCGGCGCATGGTGGGCGGCGAGGTCTTCCACCACGGCCTGGTCTCCGTCCACCTCGACGGCCGCTGGCTGCGCGTCACCCCGGTCTTCAACGGCCTGCTGTGCCGCCTGTACGGGATGACGCCGCTGGAGTTCGACGGCACCGCCGACAGCGTGTACCACCCCTACGACGCCGGGGGCGCGCGGCAGATGGAGTTCCTCACGGACTACGGCGACCACGCCGACGTGCCGTACGAGCGGCTGATGGCGCGGATGCGCGCCAAGCACCCCGGCATGTTCGCCGAGGGGGCCGCCGGGGCCGCGATCTCCGGCAGCGGCTCGCTCGCCGACGAGGCGCCCGTCCCCGCACCGTAAACCGCCCCGAAAACCACCCGGAAACACCCGGAAACCACCCGGAAGTCACCACTCCATGGCCTGGATCTACCTTCTCATCGCCATCGCGTTCGAGATCGTCTTCGCTCTCGGCGCGAACGCCTCCAAGGGCTTCACCCGCCTGTGGATCTCGCTGATCACCCTGGTCGGCATCGTCGGCGGCATCTACTTCATCAGCCTCGCCCTGCGCACGCTGGACGTGAGCGTCGGCTACACGATCTGGACGAGCGTGGGCGCCCTGGGCACGGTCGTCCTCGGTGCCGTGATCTTCAAGGAGAAGATCACGCCCGCCAAGCTGCTGTGCTTCGCCGCCATCATCGGCGGCGTGGTCGGCCTCAAGTCAATGGGGGCGGCGTGATGGGCGAGCGACGCACCGAGAGCGCGAAGGCGTGGACGCTCCTGCTGATCGCGGCCGCCTTCGAGATCGTCTTCGCCCTGAGCTCCGCCGCCAACGAGGGCTTCACGCGCCTGGTGCCGTCCCTGGTCACCGCGGTGGCGGGCGGCGGCGGGGTGTATCTGCTGAGCCTCGCGCTCAAGACGCTCGACGTCGGCATCGGCTACACCGTCTGGACCGGCATCGGCTCGGTGGGCGCGGTGGTCTTCGGGGCCCTGCTGTTCGGCGAGAGCATCACCGTCGGCAAGGTCGTGTGCCTCGTGGCGATCATCGGCGGCGTACTGGGCCTCCATATGACGACGGAGAGCACCCCCGAGGCGGACCAGGCGGCGGACGACACGGCCGACCGGCCGGAATCCGTGGAACCGGAAAGGACAGCGAAGCAATGAAGCACAGCACGCGGTCGATCGCCGTCGTGGGGGCGGGCCAGGCGGGCCTGCAGCTCGCCCTCGGCCTGCGCCGCTCCGGCCATCACGTCACCCTCGTCTCCAACAGGACCGCGCGGCAGGTCCTCGACGGCCGGGTGATGTCCACGCAGATCATGTTCGCCGACGCCCTGGAGACCGAGCGCCGCCTGGGCCTGGACCACTGGCGCGGCGAGGCCCCCGCCATCGAGGGCCTGTCCTTCACCGTGGCCCCCGGCGCCGTCAAGGCCATCGACTTCGAGGCCCGGCTCGCGGCCCCGGGCCAGTCGGTCGACCAGCGCGTCAAGGTCGCCGCCTGGCTGGAGGAGTTCACGGCCGCCGGAGGCGAGCTGCGGATCGCCGAGGCGGGCGTGGCCGAGCTGGAGGAGCTGGCCGCGAGCCACGACCTCGTGCTCGTCGCCGCCGGCAAGGGCGAGATAGCCGGGATCTTCGAACGCGACGCGGAACGCTCGCCGTTCACCGCCCCGCAGCGCGTCGCCGCCGTCTCCTACGTCCACGGCCTGCGCCCCCGCGACTCCTTCGTCGCCTGCTCGGCCACCCTCATGCCGGGCGTCGGCGAGTACTTCATCGTCCCGGCGCTGACGAAGAGCGGCCCCTGCGACTGCCTGTTCCTCAACGGCGTGCCCGGCGGCCCCCTGGACGCCTTCGCGGACGTCCGCTCCCCCGAGGAGCACCTGGACGTCACCAAGAAGCTGCTCGCCGAGTTCCTGCCGTGGGAGGCCGAGCGGGCCGCCGACGCGGTGCTCACCGACCCGGGCGGCGTGCTCGCCGGGCGGCTGACGCCGACCGTGCGCAAGCCGGTCGCCACCCTGCCCTCGGGCCGGCGGGTCCTGGGCGTCGCCGACGTCCTCGTCGTCAACGACCCGCTGACCGGCCAGGGCTCCAACAGCGCCGCCAAGTGCGCCGACGTCTACCTGCGGGAGATCCTCGCGCGCGGGGACGAGCCCTTCGACGCCGAGTGGATGACGGCCACGTTCGAGCGGTTCTGGGAGTACGCGCGGCACGTCACGCGCTGGACCAACGGTCTGCTGCCCCCGGCGCCCGCCCATGTGGTGGACCTGCTCGACGCCGCCCAGCGGCAGCCCGGGCTGGCGAGCCGGATCGCGGAGGGCTTCAACGACCCGACGGGTCTGGACCCCTGGTGGCACGAGCCCGAGGCGGCCCGCCGGGAGATCCTCCCGGAACCGGCCGTCCGGTGACGGGGCGGGGAGAGGCATCATGACGGACCTGCCCGGTCTGTCCTTCCGGGCCGCCCTCGCGGCGGCCCGGAAGGAGGACCCGCACGCCCACCACACCTACGACCAGCCGCTCACCCGGCACGAGATCGCCGCGCACTACGCCGCGCGGCACGCGGGCATCCCCGCCACGTCCTCCTCGCGCACCGAGGACATCGCGCTGTACACCCGCGTCACCGACGCGACCGCCGGAATGCCCGTGGTGCTGGGGGCGTTCGGCGACGCGGAGCGCCTGCGGCGCTGGCTGCCCGGCCTGCCCCGGCGCGTCGACGAGGGCACCGTCGCCCGGCTGCTCGCCGCCTGCGAGGAGCCCAAACGCCTGGAGAGCTCGCCCTTCCCGCACGTGCGGCGCGGCGAGGACGTCGACCTCTGGGCGCTGCCCGCGCTGTGGGCCACCGAGCGCGACGCCGGCCCGTACCTGACCACCGGACTGCTGTACGCCCACGATCCGCGCACCGGCCGCGAGGCCACGGCCGTCCACCGGATGCTCGTCCGGGACCGGAACCAGCTGGTGATCTGGATGCTGCCCAGCCGCCGGCTGCTGGCCATGTACCACGAGGCGGTGGAGCGGGGCGAGCGCCTGCCGGTGTCGGTGAACCTCGGCGCGCCGCCCGCCGTGATGGTGGCGTCGGCGGTGGGCAGCGACTTCCTGCCCGCCGGCACGAGCAAGACGGCCCTGGCGGGCGCGCTGGCCGGCGGGCCGGTGACGCTGGCCCCGGCGGTCAGCCAGCCGGTGCCGGTGTTCGCCGAGTCGGAGGTCGTCCTGGAGGGGTACTTCGACGGGACGACCGCGCCGGAGGCCCTGCCGGGCCGGGCGACGGGGCATTCGCTGCCGGAGGTGCTGGGCTACGACGGCAGCGCGGCGGAGTCCCTTCCGGCGATCACGGTCACGGCGGTGACGTCGCGCGATGCGCCGGTGTTCCCGGCGGTGATCGGGCCGGGCCGGGAGCAGTCGCTGATCCTGGGGCTGGCGGGCGCGGTGGCGCTGGGGCTGTCGGGGGCGGGGGGCGGGCTGCTGCGCGACGCCCACTACTCCCCCGCCGGCGGCGGGATGTTCCTGCTGGTGCTCCAGGTGCGCAAGTCGAGCCCGGCGGACGACGAGCGGGTGCGGGCGATGGCGAAGGACGTCCTGGACCGGCACCGGTTCGCCAAGGTGGTCGTCCTGGTCGACGAGGACGTGGCGCCGGACTCGGCCGAGGACGTGCTGTGGGCCGTCACCACGCGCGCGGACCTGTCCGCCGACGCCCTGCACTTCACGGGCTTCCCCCGGGTCGGGCTCGACCCCTCGCAGGGCGAGGCGTGGGCCGCCGCGCGCGGCCGGGAGGCGACCGGGAGCCGTACGGTCGTCGACGCCACCGTGCCCTTCGCCCTGCGGGAGCGGCACGCCCGCAGCTTCCCCGGTGCCGCGCATGGCTGAGGCGCGAGCACGCCGACTGGTCGTGGGGATCACGGGGGCCACCGGTTCGGTGATCGGGATCCGGCTGCTGGAGGCCCTGCGGTCGCTGGACGTCGAGACCCATCTGGTGTTCACCAAGTGGGGGCGGGCGACGCTGGAGATGGAGACCGACTGGAAGGCGGCGGAGGTGGCGGCGCTGGCCGACCACGTCCACGGGCCGGGCGACCAGGCGGCGGTCATCTCCAGCGGCTCCTATCCCACGGACGGGATGGTCATCGCGCCGTGCAGCATGAAGACCCTGGCCGCGGTGCGGGCGGGGTTCGGCGACGGGCTGGTGCACCGGGCCGCCGACGTCACGCTCAAGGAGCGGCGGCGGCTGGTGCTGGTGCCGCGCGAACTGCCGTTGTCCGAGATCCACTTGGAGAACATGCTGGCGCTCACGCGGATGGGCGCGGTGATCGCGCCTCCGGTGCCGGCCTTCTACAACCGGCCGCGGAGCGTGTCCGACATCGTCACGCACATCGTGGCCAGGACGCTGGACCAGTTCGGCCTCGAGCTCCCGGCGGCCCGGCGCTGGTACGGGCCCGGGCCCGCCCGCCGGGAGGGCGCACGGGCCGGCGTGGTGACCGGCTGAGCGGCCGCACCGCCCCCTGGCAGGGGGCGGTGCGGCCGTCGGCGTCCAGGCCGTCTTTCCTCCAGGCCGTCTTTCTCTAGGCAGGCGGGGCCAGGGCGGGAGCGGGGCCGGGGGCCTTGCCGGTGCCGCCGCGCACGACGCGGGTCAGGTCGACGCGGGAGGCGACGCCCAGTTTCCGGAAGACCTTCCGCAGGTGGTAGTTGACGGTGTGCGGGGACAGCCCGAGCCGACGGGCGATCTGCCGGTTGGTGAGCCCTTCGTGCACCAGGCCCGCGATGACGGCCTCCTGGTCGCTCAGGTGCTCCCCGTAGGGCGCGGCCCCCGGCCCGTCCGCTCCTGTCGCCCCCGTCGTCCCGGTCTCGGCCGGAAGGGCGGGGGCGGACCGCGGTGGCCCGGACGCCTGGCCGCGCAAGGCGTCGCGAACGGTTTCGGGCATCCAGCCGGTAATGAGCCGGTGCAACAACTCGTCGCGGAACGTGAGCCGTCCGGCACTGTTCTCCAGAACCCCGGCCGCGACCACTTCGTCCAGGGTCGGCAACAACGCCGTCGGCGCCTCGTTCAGAACTCGGGCGACCTTTTCGAAGGAAACCTCATTTCCCAGCGCCGCCGCGACCCTGACCATCTGGCGGAATTCCGGTGAATATCCCATGAGGGAACTCTCGACGCGTTCCACCAGCCGTCGCGGCAACCGGTCGGCCACCAGCCGGGCCCGGTATCCGTCCACGGCGATGCTGCCCTCCTCCAGCATTCCCTGGGCGAGTTCCAGCAGCCGGCGCGGATGCCCGCCGGCCCGGCCCAGGACGCGGGCCAGCCCGGCGTCGGGCGGTGCGCCGAGGGCGTCGGCGGCCAGGGCCATCGCCGCGCCGGGGGGCAGGGTGCCCAGCTTGACCCGTTCGGTGCCGGCGGTGGGGCTGAGCAGCACTCCTTCCAGGGGCGGGGCCCCGGCGGACGCGCGCCGGGCGAGGATCCACACCCGCGCCGGGCCGTCCGGCCCGCCCTCGCGGGCGATGAGGGCCCGCACGTCCTCGTGGTCGAGGTGGTGGGCGTTGTCGACCGCCACGGCATAGGGGCGGTGGGGGTCTTCGGGGTCCCGCCGCGACGGTCCCCCGGCCTGGCTCGCGCCGTCGGTGTATTTGGCGCAAACCGACAGCCCGAAACCTTCGGCAATGCGCATGGACTCGCGCAGCAGCCGGGATTTCCCGCAGCCCGGCGGTCCTTCGATGGTGATCAATGTGCAGCGCCCGGCCATGACATGCCCGATGAGCGAGGTCAGCCGATCGACTTCGGCTTCCCGTCCGCGCAGCGGAGCATCGGGCACGGCTCCCAGCATCTGATTCCCTCCTTCCGCCCGCGCCGGTCACGCACGCGTCAAGACGGCCGCCGCCGTTCCGATACGCCGATGCCGGCACCGCGACGATTCAGTGTGCAATCAGTTTGCTCGGAGGACGATCTCCCCGGCCGGGGCGGGCTCGATATCAAGCCGATCGCTTTCCGGCAGGTTTCAGGACCCTGCGCCGTTACCCGGCGTCGGCGGCGGGCGGCGGGAGTTCCCGGTCCCGGACGTCGGCGACGGCGACCGCCGCCAGCGCCGCGAGGACGACGGCGACCAGCACGAATCCGGTGTCGTAGCCCGCGTACTGGGCGACGAGGCCGACGCAGAAGCCGCCGAGGCCGAGGCCCGCGTCGAAGGCGAGGTTCCACTGCGCGCTGCCGACGCTGGAGTCGCCGGCGCGCTGGAGGGCCAGGACCAGCGTCGCGTTCTGCAGGGCGCCGAAACCGGTGCCGAAGACCACCATGAGCACCAGCAGCGCGCCGGTGTGCCGGGTGGCGACGCCGCCGAGCACGCCGGCGGCGGCGAGCAGCGTCGCGGGCGGCAGCAGGACGCGGTGGCCGTGGCGGTCGCCGAGGCGGCCCGACGCCCAGCGGCTGGCGGCGGCGGACAGCTGGAGGCAGAGCAGCGCCAGCGGGGTGAGCCAGACGGGGTCGCGCGGCGCGGCGGGCGGCAGGAAGGTCACGACGGTGCCGGACGCCATGGTGCCCGCCGTCAGCAGCACGAGCGGGCGCAGGATCGCCGGGCGGGCGAGGCCCGCGACGACCCGGGCGCGGCCGGGCGGCGCCGGGCGGGGCGCGGCGACGGCCAGGGCGGCGGCCAGGCCGCAGGCGGGTGCCAGGGCCGCGACGGTGAACAGCGGCCCGTAGCCGTACCGGTGGGCCAGCAGCACCCCCAGCGGCGTGCCGACGGCCCCGCCGAGCCCGGTGGCCAGCCCGTACCAGCCGGTGGCCGTGCCGCGGCGGCCGGGCGGCGCCAGCTCGGCGACGGCGGCGCTGCCGGCCACCACGAACATCCCGAATCCGGCGCCGCGCAGCACGGCGCAGACCAGGGTGACCGGGAGGCCGTCGGTGGCGAGCGGCACGGCGGCCGGGGCGCCGAGGAGGGCCATGGCGGCCAGCAGCACGGTCCGGTGGCCGACGGCCGCGATGACGCGGGGCATCGCGGGCTGCACGGCGACGGTGGCGCCCATCAGCAGCGCGGTGACCATTCCGCCGGCGGCCCGCCGGCCACTGGTGTCGGCGGCGAACTCGGGCACGGTCGCCAGCAGCAGGTAGAAGCCCGTGAAGCCGCTGAAGGTGCACAGCAGCACCGCCGTCATGGACCGGCTGAACAGCTGTGACGGCGCGTCACGGGCGAGGAGCGCGGGGGGTTGTTTCACGACAAAGATCTCAGCCGCCCGAAGGCCCCGCGAACAGTGGAGGGATCTCCATGGATGTGGCATTCGACTGTGGGATCGTCCAGTTGGCGCGGCGGGGCGCGGCCGGGGCGGTGCGGGCCGGTGGCCTGATTCCGGCCGCCGCCCGCCGGGGACGGTGGACAGGGCCCCGGCCTCCTGTGTTGTGTCCGGCGGGTGACCGCTCCCTCGAACCCCCCGCACCGACAGCCGCCCCCGGCGGAGCAGGACCCGCACGCGACGACGCTGCGCGTCCGTGACCTGCTCGGCGTTCCCGGGCTCGGCCTGGAGGCCGTGCCGGGCACCGGGGACACCGGCCGCGCGGTCCGCTGGGCCCATGTGACCGAGCTGCCCGACCCCGGCCCCTACGCCGGGCCGGACGAGCTGGTGCTCACCAACGGGCTCTGGCTGGACCGGCAGGACTGCGCCGCGTACGTGCGGCGCCTGGCCGGATCGGGCGCCGCCGGGCTGGTCTTCGGGCTGCGGACGGACATGCCCGCCGTGCCGGACGAGCTCGTCGCGGCCTGCCGGGAGGCCGGGCTGCCGCTGCTGCGGCTGCCCGTCGAGGTGCCGTTCACCGCCGTCACCCGGGCCGTGGCGAGCGCCCAGGCCGAGCAGCGGCAACGGCATCTGCTGGACGCCCTGCGGCACAGCAACGCGCTGACCCGCGCGGTCTCCGCGGGCGACGGGCTGCGGGGGGTGCTGGCGGTGCTCGCCGGGCCCGCCCGGACGCCGGTCGCGCTGGTGGACGGGCTCGGTACCGTCCTGGACTCCGTGGGCCGGCCGCCGGCGGAGCAGGACGTGCGGGCGGTCGCGGACCGGCTGGGGGCGGACGGCGAGGAGTACGCCGAGTACCCGCTGCGGCTGGCCTCGGGCGCCGACGCCACGGTGATCCCGGTGCGCGGCGTCGCGGGTTTCGACCTCGCCGTCGTCTACGGCCGTCCGGTGGCGGAGCTGGGCGCGGCGGAGCGCCTGGTGCTGGAGCAGGGGGTCCGCTTCCTGACGGTGGAGCTGGCGCACCGGCAGGCGCTGCGCGCGATCGAGATGCGCTTCGCCGGGGAGATCCTCGACATGGTGCAGAGCGGGCCGCACCGCTCCGGTGAACTGGTGGCGCGGCTGCGGTCGTTCGGCGTCAATCCGGACAGCGCGCTGGCCGTGTTCTCCGTCATCGTCCCCGACTCCCCCGGCCGCGCCGCGTGGCCGCTGCCCGACACGGCGGCCGTCACCGACCACTTCGTGACCCGGGGCCTGGCGTCCGTGGCGGCGAGCAGCGGGCAGGACGTCGTGGCGATCGTCAGCCTGCCCGCCGCCGGCACGGACCCGGCCCGGCTGGCGGAGGGGCTGGCGACGGCGCTGGGGCCCGCGTCCACCGCGCCCGGGCCGCGCATCGGCGTGGGCCGGGTCGCCGCCGGGCACCAGGAGCTGCGGCGCGGGCTGCTCCAGGCGCGGGAGGCCTCCCGGGTGGCGCGGTCGCGGCGGCGGGGCCCGCGCGTGGTGTCGTTCGCGGACGTGGGCTCCTACCGGCTCGTTCTGGCCCTGGTGGACCCGCAGACCCGCCGGGACTTCGCGGACGCGGTGCTGGGGCCGGCGATCGCGTACGACGCGACGCACAACAGCGAACTGCTGCGCAGCCTGGACGCGTTCCTGGCATCGGGCATGAAGTGGGGGCGGGCGGCGGACTCGTTGCACATCCACGTCAACACGCTGCGCAACCGGCTGGCGAAGCTGGAGTCCCTCACGGGCCGGGACGTGGGGTGCGCGGAGGACCTGGCGGATCTGTTCCTGGCGCTGCGGGTGCGCGACGAGGAGCGCTGACCCGCCGGCCGCCGGGGCTACGCTGGGCCGCGTCGATCATCGTTCAGCCCGCCCCAGCGCCGAGGAGCCGCCGTCATGACCGTCCCGCTCGACCTGGACTTCTTCCGCCGCTTCCTCGACCGCGCCACCCGGGTCGTCGTCGCCGAGGCCCGGCATCTGACCGACCTCGACGCCGCCATCGGCGACGCCGACCACGGGGTGAACCTCAAGCGCGGTTTCACCTCGGCGGCCGAGGCCGTCGCCGCCCAGCCGCCCGCCACGCCGGGCGCCCTGCTGACCGCCGTCGGCGCGCACCTGACGAACACCGTCGGCGGCGCGGCCGGGCCGCTGTACGGGACGGTGCTGCGCCGGATGGGCAAGGTGCTGGGCGAGGACGCGGTCGTCGCGCCCGAGACGCTGGGCCGGGCGCTGGCGGCGGCGGTGGCGAGCGTCCGGCGGCTCGGCGACTCCGCGCCCGGCGACAAGACGATGGTCGACGCGCTCCAGCCCGCCGCCGACGCCTACGCCGAGGCCCTGGGGAGCGGCGAGGTGACGAGCGCGCTGGAGGCGGCCGCGCGGGCCGCCCGCGAGGGGGCGGAGGCGACGGTGCCGATGCGCGCGCGGCGCGGGCGGGCCAGCTATCTGGGCGAGCGCAGCGTCGGCCACCAGGACCCGGGCGCCACGTCCTCCGCGCTGCTGGTCACCGCGCTGTTCGAGGCCACCGACCCGGAGCTGTGCGCCGTTCCCCCGGCAGGGGAAGCGCCTCAGGAGAATGCCCCCGTGAGCGAACGGCCCGCCGGGCGGGTCGGCGTGGTGCTGGTCTCGCACAGCAAGGCCGTGGCCGAGTCGACGGCCACCCTGGCCAAGGCCCTGTTCGGCGCGGGCGACCCGGCGCCGGTGGCCCCGGCGGGCGGGCTGCCGGACGGCGGGGTGGGCACCAGCGCGGAGCTGGTGCGCCGGGCGGTCGCGCGGGTGGACGAGGGCGCGGGCGTGGTCGTGCTGTGCGACATGGGCAGCGCGGTCCTCACCGTCAAGGAGCTCCTGGACGCCGGGGAGCTCGGGGACACGCGCATCGCGGACGCCCCGTTCGTCGAGGGGGCGGTGGCCGCCGTGGTGACGGCCTCGGCGGGCGGCGACCTCGCGGCGGTCCTGGCCGCGACGGACGACGCGCGGACGTACCGCAAGCTCTGACGGGCGGGCCGGAACAGGGGGCGACACGAGGGGCCGACACGGCGGCGGGCGACGGGCTTTCACGGCGAAAGTCTGGAAATGTCTATGTGTCCCGCTCCCCCATCCGCGCGGAGGTACGAGCCGCGGTGTCGCGCCGACTGCTGCCGTTCGCACTGGTCCTGGCCTATCTCGTGGCCGTCGTGGTCGTCGACCTCAGGACGCCTGCCTATCTGCGGCTCGACGTCTACGCGGCGCTGGCCCCGGTGACGGCCGCCGCCGTCTGCACCTACCGGCAGACGGTGTTCGTCGGGCTCGTCGACTTCTTCCTGATGGTGGCGCACCACGGGGTGCTGACCGCCGAGTCCTCGCCCGTCAACCGCGTCGGGTCGGTGCTGGGCAACATCCTCATCGTGGGCGCCGCCATCACGGTCGCCCGGCTGCGGCGCGACGGCGACGCCCTGCTGGAGCGGGTCCGGGCCACCGGCGAGGCCGCCCAGCGGGCCCTGCTGCGACCGCTGCCGCTGCGTACCCACAGCGTGGTCGTCGACGGCTTCTACGTCTCCTCGCAGCGGGACGCGCTGGTCGGCGGCGACATCTACGAGGTCGTCGACACCCCGTACGGCACCCGGGTCCTCATCGGGGACGTGCGGGGCAAGGGGCTCGGCACGCTGGGGGCCGGGGCGGCGGTGCTGACGGCGTTCCGGGAGGCGGCCTACCACCGGCGGGACCTGGACAGCGGGGTCGCGGCGATGGAGCAGGGCCTGACCCGCTACCACCGCTCGGCCGAGTACCAGGCGCGCACGGCGGACGCCCACGCGGCCGAGGAGTTCGTCACGGCGCTGGTCATGGGCACCGAGGAGGACCCCGCCGCGCGGGACGGGTCGCCCGGCGAGGTGCCGGTGGTGTTCGTCGACTGCGGGCACCCGTCGCCCTTCCTGATCGGCGCCGACGGCGGGGTGCGCGAGCTGCGCGCGACGGAGCCCGGGCTGCCGCTGGGCCTCGGCGAGCTGGTGGACGCGCCCCGGTCCCGGCAGCGGGTCACGCTGCCCCCGGACTGCCGGGTGCTGGCCTGCACCGACGGGGTGACGGAGGCGCGCGACCGGGACGGCGGCTTCTACCCGCTGGCCGAGCGGCTGGACGCGTGGGCCGCCCTGCCCACCCCCGAGCTGCTGGAGCGGCTGCGCGCGGACCTCGCCGCGCACACGGGCGGCAGGCTCCAGGACGACGTGGCGGTGCTGGTGGTGGAGCGGGCGCCGGGGTCCGGCACGGGCTCCGGCGGACGACGGTGAGCGGGAGCTCAGCGGCGGAGGAGCTCGAACGCGACGCCCGGCCGGCCGCCGAACCGCTCGGCGACCGCCTCCATGGTGCCCGTCAGGAACGTCCGGCAGTACGTCTCCGGCTCCTCCTCGGTGAGCGCCGCGATATAGGTGCGGTGACAGAGCAGGGACCGCACGGCCCGTTCGAAGCCGGCGCCCGCGTCGACGGCGTGGGTGGGGTGCGGGGAGCCGGCGACGGCCACGTACCGCACGCCGTTCCAGGGCGGCAGGTCGTCCTCGACCAGGTCGGGGAAGATCCAGCGGTTGCCCGCGTCGGCGACGGCGTCCAGCGCGGCCCTGCCGACGGCCCGGTGGTCGGGGGTGTTCCAGTACCCGCCGCCCGGCCAGGTGTCGTGGTGGTTGAGGGTCAGCACCAGCTCGGGGCGGTGGCGGCGGATCGCGGCGGCGAACTCGCGGCGCAGCGGCAGCCCGTATTCGATGACGCCGTCGATGTGGCCGAGGAACTCCACGCTCGTCACGCCGACGGCCGCCGCGCTCGCCCGCTGTTCCGCCTCGCGCAGGGGCGCGGCCTCGTTCGGCGAGAGGGCGTCGATGCCCGCCTCCCCGAAGGAGGCCAGCAGGTAGGCGCACGAGCGGCCGTCGTCGGTCCAGGCGGCGACGGCGGCCGAGGCGCCGTACTCCAGGTCGTCGGGGTGGGCGACGATCGCCAGGGCGCGGGTCCAGTCGGTGGGCATCTCGGCGAGGGGGGCGCTGGGGACGCTCATGACGGCAGCGTAGGCCGGTGGCGCCGTTCCTCTTCACTCTTCCTCGCGACACGCGGGAACCAGGTGGACGCGCGGTCCGACTATCTGGTCCGGGTCCGCTGCAATGGCCCCGGAACGTCGAGCTTGTGGAGAGTTACTGATGCGCCCTCGTGCGTGGTGCGGTGTGCTGGCCGCTGTGGCCCTGTCGGCGACGGCCTGTGGTGGCGGTGGCGGTGAGGCG